>JAJYOH010000041.1:0-18371 GCA_021796315.1 Chloroflexota bacterium | reverse complement strand
TTTTCCAGAAGCTCCAGCCCAATTTTCGGCTTCGTTTTGAACCCCAAGTCCTCTGGCACACCGTACGCATTCCGTCGCTCAGTATGCTCGTCCTCGAACCATTGATCGGGCATAAACAACTGCCCCTCAACCACCTGTGCCTGCGGCCCTGGTGCAGGCAAACTGTAGCCTTTGCGACTGGCATATCCCAAATACACGCCCACTTGCCCGTTCGCAATCTTGCCCACCGACCCGCAGTATTGCGCAACCACGCCCACCGAATTTTGGCCTTGCTTCACCGCACTCGATTCATCTACCAGCATCACGCCATCCTCTTTGCCCAACGTTTCGCCTACCAATCCTTGATGAACGCCAATCACGGGTACCTTCCCAACGGCCTTGCCCCACTGTCATTAACCGCGCTTGTATTTGACGCCGGTGAACAACATACGATCCGCGCCGTTGATGAGTTGGTCTTCGTAGGCTTTTTGCACGGGGCGCCCGGCGCTCAAAAATAAATTGAACAACCCTTTGACATCCATCGCACGGTAAGGCTGTATAATTGGCATCGTCAAAGGAAGCGATGATGTTAAAAAGTCTTCAGGGAAGATTGAGCCTGCTGTTCACTGCCTTCGTCCTGCTCGTGCTGATTTCGGTTTGCGCGACGGTTTGGGGCCTGGAAACGCAAAAGCAGGACGCACTGGTCATCAACCTGGCGGGGCGTCAGCGCATGTTGACCCAGCAGATGGCGCGTCTGGCGTTCGAGGCGGGTGCGGGGGAAGGTGTCACTAATGCCGCCTTGCAAGATGCGGAGCAGACGTTCGATCAGACTCTGACGGCCTTGCGCGACGGCGGGACGGCGCCCTACCTGCCCCAACAAGATGTCACTCTGCCGCTTACGCGTAACCCTGAGATTCGTTCCTCGCTCGACAAGGTGACTCTCACCTGGAGTGGATTTCGCACCCTGCTCGATGAGTTACAGCGCACCTCGCGCGAGTCTCCCACTTTTACGTCTGCTCTTCAATCCATACAACAACAATCGTCCACGCTTGCGGCGCAAGCCGACACGGTCGTGCGCCTCTACGAAACAGACTCGACTGCAAAGGTCAATCGTCTGCGCGCCATCCAGATTGGCTTCTTCCTCTGCGCGTTGATTCTCCTGGGCGTGGGGATGTGGCTTACGCGCCGCTCGGCTCTGCAACCCTTGCGCCAGTTGGCGCGTGCGGCAGAACGTCTGGGAGGAAATGATCTCGAAACGGCGATCCAGGTCGAAGGTCCGGAAGAGATGCGGACGCTGGCGCAGGCGTTTGAGTCCATGCGCGTCCGTTTGCATTCGTCGCGCGGAGAATTGGTCGCCTTGAACGAAAGTCTCGAAGAGCGCGTTGCCCAACGCACGCGCGAATTGGAGACGCTCAACGAGGTCAGCCGCGAGATTTCGTCGCGGCTCGATATTCAGCAGGTGTTGAATTCGGTGACCGAAAAGGCGCGGACGTTGCTGGGCGGCGAGGTGGCTTCATTATGCCTGGTGAATGAGGACCGTCACTGGCTGAAATTGCAAGCGGTCAGCGGGCCGCGCAACGCCATCGAGGGCGATGTAGTGGCTGCGGATGACGGCCTGGCAGGCGATGTGCTGACGAGCGAGAGGGCATTGCCGTGCGGAGTGGGCGACTGTCACGGCGGATGCCGCATGTTGGCGGAGGGCTACCGCGCCAGTCATTTGGCTGCACCGTTGCGGGTGGGCGAGCGTGTGATCGGCGCGTTGTGTGTGGGGAGCGCAGCGCAACATCAATTTGCGGACGAGGCGGCGGGCATGTTGACCAAACTGGCGAACGTTGCCGCCATCGCTTTGGAAAACGCCCGCCTGTACGCGCAAGCCGAGCGCATGGCGACACTGGAGGAGCGCCGCCGCGTCGCGGCTGAGATGCACGATGGGCTGGTGCAGACACTCAGCTATTTGGGCTTGATGACCGATCAGGTGGTTGACTTCCTGTCGGATGGAAAAGATCAGGACGCACTCCAACGCTTGCAAAAAACGCGCGAGACGATTGAAAAAGCCACGGGCGAGGTGCGCCGCGCCATCAACAGTCTGATGGATGAAACGCCCGCCGAGGCGGATTTGCGCGCCCGCTTGAGCGAGGCGGTGAACGAATTCGCATTCGAACATGATTTGAAAGCGGCCTGGCAAAATGATGAAGATGCCGCGCCTGATTGTTCGCCGAAGGTGGCTGAGCAGGTGTTGAACATCACGCGCGAGGCGCTGAATAACATTGCCCGTCACGCACAGGCGCGGCGGGTCAATGTGCGGATGGGCCAAAGCGATGATCATTATTTTGTGGCAATCGAAGATGATGGAAAAGGTTTCGATACGTTACAGCCTGAACCGAGCGGACATTTCGGTCTGCAGATCATGCAGGCGCGCGCGGCGCATATCGGCGGTTGGGTTGAAGTTGAGTCAACGGCTGGGCGCGGAACGCGCGTCACACTGAGATGGCCTGAGGCGGAAGCAATACAATGACCCGTTATCGCGTTTTACTGGCAGACGATCACGCCCTCTTCCGCGAGGGCCTGGCAGGAATTATCAGCGCCCAACCCGATATGGAAGTGGTCGGCGAAGCCAATGACGGGCTGGAGGCGTTTGTCAAAGCGCAGGAACTCAAGCCCGACCTGATTTTGATGGACGTGCAAATGCCTGGCATGGATGGGTTGGAAGCCACGCGCCAGATCAAGCAGGTCTTGCCAGAGACGACCATCGTCGTGCTGACCGTGCGAGACGATGACGAAAAACTCTTTGAAGCGCTCAAGAACGGCGCGCAGGGTTACCTGCTCAAAGATATTCGTTCGCAGGATATGCTGGGGATGTTACGCGGCGCGCTACGCGGCGAAGCGGCGCTATCGTCCTCGCTGGCTGGACGGATGCTTTCCGAATTCCGCCGCTTGAGCAGAGGCGGAATATCAGAGAAGGAAGATGACAGCGGCCTGACCGAGCGCGAACAACAAGTGCTGTTGCAGGCATCACAAGGCGCGACCGACAAGGAAATCGCGGAGGCGCTCATGATCAGCCTGAACACGGTCAAGACGCACATCCGCAACATCCTGGCAAAACTGCACGTCCGCACGCGGCGCGAGGCGGCAAAGGTAGCGAAGGGCAGAGGGCTGGTGTAAAGTGGAAAATGGGAACAACTGGTATTCAAAATCGCTCGGCGATGGGATGTGGGCTCCCATGCCATCCGCTCAGATTGAGGAACTATTCCTGCCGCTGTTTGCGTTGGCAGGCAAACCTGCAGAGATGGCCGTATTCACGCGACACGAATCAGAAGGCCGCCTTCATTGCAAAGTGATCGCTTATTTTTCCCCTGCGGCGGGCGAGGCGGCAAAAGCTCTCGACGCGGAGCCTTGCGCAAAACCGTCACGAGTGGGGTTGGGGTTGCTGGCAGGAGATCATAGTTGCTGGGCAGCGCTTTTCCCTGAAGGCGGATAGTAGACCACCCTCCCTGCATTGACGAACTAATTCTTTTTGAAAAAGAGTGATTTGGCAATCACTCTTTTTTCGTTCCTGAAGCGGGATATGGAGGGATTCAGTTGCGCTGTGTTTTCCGGTAACCTTGAATAAATCTTGTTCGATATATCGCAAACGATCATGCAAAAACAACGCGTACTACTGATATGTTCCCAACGTCTCTTCGGCGAAAGCATGGAAACGATTTTGCGCGCCGCCGAGGATGTGGAACTGATCGGGCCATGGGAACTGGGCGAGGATGTGTGTCAACGAATAACAGAAGTCCGCCCCAACGTTGTGGTGATCGCTGACGAAGAGTCCCAGGAAGAGGCTGTCGCTCACCTCATTGCGTCAATCATCGAGCAGTTTCCCGAACTATCCGTCATTCGCGCGGGCTTGAACGAGAATGTCTTTCGCTTGTTCTCCACCCACACCCTGCCCGCCCGCGGAGCGGACCTGCTCGAAACCATCCGAAATTTGCCCCCCCAGGGATTTCAATGAAAATTCATCTCAATCCAAAATCAAATCTGCTTAATGAGGAGGCGCAATCCATGACGAAAAATAGAACCACCCTATCTCTTTCCCGTCTGGTTCAGGCGCTAATTATCACCGGTCTGTTAATGCTCCTGCTGACGGGAATTGTCTCGCTGGCACAGGCCGCGCCACCGCATCAGGACGCGGGCAATGGCGAGACAATTTTCAAATCCAAGTGTGCGGCCTGCCATACCGTCGGCGGAGGAAAACTTATAGGTCCCGACTTGCAGGGCGTGACGACGCGACGCGACATAGCCTGGCTTTCGGGCTGGATCAAAGCGCCCGATAAAGTTCTGGCTTCGGGCGATCTGACCGCGAAAAAATTGCTGGCCGAAAATAACAACATCCCCATGCCCAACTTGGGATTGAGCGATGCTGATGTGGCGGACCTAGTCGCCTATTTCCAGAGCGTGGATGGAGCGTCGGCGTCTGTGCCGACCCAAGCGTCTACTTCACCGACTGGCATGGCTCCCACGCAATCAACGCAACCTGCAAACCAGTCGCTCACGGGTACAACTCTTGTATTGAGCATAAACGGCGACCCTGACTTTGGAGAGAAACTCTTCACAGGAGCGATTCCTTTGACGAACGGAGGAACGCCTTGCATTGCCTGTCATAGCGTCGAAGGCGCAGGTGCCCTCGGCGGCGGCGCTCTGGGCCCCGATCAGACACATGTTTACACACGCTATGGCCGCGAAGGGCTGGCGGGCGTATTGGGCAGCCTGCCTTTTCCGACCATGCAGGGAATTTTTACAAACAAGTCGCTGACCACCTCGGAGCAAGCCGATTTGCTGGCATTCTTTGCAAGGGCAGACCAGCAGGGCCAGCCACACACACAGTTGAATCTCCAAACCTTATTGGGAGCAGGCTCTGGTGTCGCTGTAGCTTTATTGATTGGCATGCTTGTCTTCTGGCCGCGCCAGCGCTTGAGCCTGGCGCAGCGATTGCGGAAGAATGGCAAACTCTAAACGATAAACGGAGGATAAAACGATGACAAAGTGGATTAAAGAATCTGTTGAACCTGTCGAGCGTAAATGGGAAGAGTTCTATCGCAACCGTTTCGCTCACGATAAACGAGTACGAACAACGCACGGCGTCAATTGCACGGGGTCATGCTCGTGGGAAGTTTTCGTCAAAGATGGCATTGTGACGTGGGAACTGCAAGCCACCGATTATCCGCTTTTGGAGGAAGGTCTGCCTCCTTACGAACCTCGCGGTTGTCAGCGCGGGATTTCGTATTCGTGGTATTTATACAGCCCCATTCGCGTGAAATATCCCTACGGACGCGGCGCATTACTGGACCTGTGGCGGGCGGCGCGTAAAAAATACAGCGACCCCGTTGAGGCGTGGGCATCAATCGTCAACGATCCAGAACAGCGCGCCCGTTATCAGCAGGCGCGCGGCAAGGGCGGCTTCCGCCGCATCAAGTGGGACGAGGCGCTGGAGATGATCTCCGCCTCAATCATCCACACTGTTAAAAAATATGGCCCTGACCGCGTCAACGGTTTTTCGCCCATCCCGGCCATGTCACAGATTTCGTATGCGGCTGGTTCGCGCTTTCTGACTTTGATGGGTGGTGTGGCGATGTCGTTTTACGATTGGTACTGCGACCTGCCGCCCGCCAGTCCCGAAATATGGGGCGAACAAACCGACGTGCATGAATCGGCGGATTGGTATAACGCACGCTTCATCGCCATCATGGGTTCGAACATCAACATGACCCGCACGCCTGACACGCATTTCATTTCCGAAGTGCGCCATGCCGGCGCGAAACTGACTGTCTTTTCCCCTGATTTTTCTCAAGCCGCTAAATACGCCGATCACTGGATTCCAGTTCATCCCGGGCAGGACACTGCCTTCTGGATGGCCGTCAATCATGTCATCCTGAAAGAATATTATGTGGATCGGCAAGTCCCATACTTTATGGACTATGTCAAAAAGTATACCGACATGCCCTTCCTAGTTGAACTCCCCTCTCCTGACGGGAGAGGGGCCGGGGGTGAGGGCGTGCGTCCCGGCAAATACCTGCGCGCCAACCTGCTCAAACCGTACAAGGATCAGGAAAACGGCGATTGGAAAATGCTGATCTGGGATAAGAACTCAGTCCGTCCGCGTATGCCCAAGGGTACCATCGGTTATCGCTGGCAAACTGAAAAGGGCAAATGGAATCTTGAAATGAAGGATGGGGTCACGGATGAAGACCTCGATCCCGAACTGTCCTTCCTCGATGTGCACGATTCGGTCGCGCAGGTCGAGTTCGATGATTTCGCCGGGGGCGCGGTGACCAGGCGCGGGGTCCCGGTGCGAACGATTGAAACCAGTCAGGGAAAAATCACCGTTGCCACCGTCTTCGATTTGATGATGGCGCAGTTCGGCGTGGGTCGCGGACTCAAGGGCGACTATCCAAAATCCTACGATGACGAATCATGCTACACCCCGGCCTGGCAGGAAAAACTCAGCGGCATCCATCGCGATACCTGTTTGCAGTATGCCCGTGAATGGGCTGTCAATGCCGAAAAGACCAACGGCAAAAATTTGGTCATCATCGGCGCAGGCGCAAACCATTGGTATCACAACAACCTCTTGTATCGTTCCGCCATCGTTGCCCTCATGCTGACCGGTTCGGTGGGTGTCAATGGCGGCGGACTGGCGCACTATGTGGGGCAGGAGAAACTCGCCAACCATGCTTCATGGGGCGCAATTGCTTTTGCGGCAGATTGGAAACTTCCCAACCGCCAGCAGAACACACCCTCCTTCCATTATGTTCACACAGACCAGTGGCGTTACGAGCGCGGCTTCACCGCCTACGATAGCTTACCCGGAGAAAAGAAAAAAGAGCATACGATTGACTATCAGGCGCGTGCTGTTCGTCAGGGAGCGTTGCCGTTCTTTCCGCAGTTCAACAAGAGTTCGCTGGAAGTTGTCAAAGACGCGGAAGCGACAGGCGCAAAGTCTGAAGCGGAGGTCATTCAGTATATCGTTTCGCAATTGAAGAGCGGTGAACTTCAATTTGCAATGGACGATCCCGACGCTCCCGTAAACTGGCCGCGTCTCTGGTTCATCTGGCGCGGCAATGCCATCGGCACGAGCATGAAGGGCCACGAGTATATGCTCAAACATTATCTGGGCACACACACCAACAAAGTGGCAAACGAGATGGCGAAGGGTTACGTCAACGAAGTGGAATATCGCGACGAAACGCCGACGGGCAAACTCGACCTCGTAGTGGATCTCAACTTCCGCATGGACACCTCGGCTCTTTACTCGGACCTGATCCTGCCTGCCGCGACTTGGTACGAGAAGACCGACATTAACAGTACCGACTTGCACACGTTTGTCAACCCGATGCAGGCTGCCGTCCCGCCTGCCTGGGAATCCAAAAACGATTGGGATATTTACAAAGCCATCGCGCAGAAGGTCAGCGAACTGGCGAAAGTCCATTTGCCCGAACCCGTGCGCGACCTAGTGATGATTCCCCTCCAGCACGATACGGTGGACGAAATTTCCCAGCCCACTGTCCTTGATTGGAAGAAAGGCGAATGCGAACCAATTCCCGGCAAGACTATGCCCAAGTTCCGCGTGGTGGAACGCGATTACACCCAACT
Organism: Chloroflexota bacterium; assembly: GCA_021796315.1. Next base: position 10,757 of record JAJYOH010000041.1, on the reverse strand, counting down.
TTACGAAAAGATGGTTACCCTCGGCCCAGGTGTGGAAGAGAATGGTGTGGCCGCGCACGGGTTGAAGATCCCTGTTGCAGATGAGTATCAAGCCCTCGTCAGGGAACAGGGGCGGGAGTTCAATGGCAAATCCTATCCTAGCCTAGAAGAGTCGCGCGAAGTGGTGGACACCATCCTGCGACTCGATCCGGTCACAAACGGCGAACTGGCTTATCGCGCCTTTGAACAGGAAGAACATAAGACGGGCCATAGCCTGATGCATCTCGCCGAGGGGACGCGCTCCGTGCGTTACAACTTCGCCGATTTGATCGCCCAGCCGCGCCGTGTGTTGACCACACCGACCTGGTCGGCCAGCATCAACAAGGGTCGCGCCTACTCGCCCTTCACGCTGAATGTCGAGGAGTTGATTCCCTGGCGCACGTTGACTGGTCGCCAGCATTTCTATCTCGATCACGAACTTTACCTGCAATGGGGTGAGCACCTGCCGGTCTACAAGCCGCGCCCCGATCACACCATGCTGGACGAAACGCAAATCACGCAGGCCGAGGCGCAGGGCAAATTGATGAACTACATCACCCCGCACGGCAAGTGGAGCATCCATTCAACGTACTCCGATAATCACCGCATGATGACTCTCTCGCGCGGCGGCTATCCGATTTGGTTGAACAACAAGGATGCCGATGAACTCGGTATCAAGGATAACGATTGGGTAGAACTGTTCAACGACAACGGCGTATTCGTTCAACGCTGTAACGTCTCGGCCCGTATTCCAAGCGGAACGGTGTTTGTCTATCACGCCACCGAACGCACGATTGGTGTTCCCATCTCACCCTTGCGCGGCAAGCGGGCGGGCATGAACAACTCGATCACCCGCGCGCGTCTCAAGCCTGTGCTGATGGCAGGCGGCTATGCCCAGTTCACCTATGCTTTCAATTACTGGGGTCCAACCGGCGTCAACCGCGACACGAACGTCTTTGTGAGGAAAGTAGAAAACGTAGAATTCTAATGTCATTGCGAGGGCGTTCTTTGCCCGAAGCAATCTCCAACTTCGCGGAGGATTGCTTCGTCGGGAAGAACACCCTCCTCGCAATGACAGACACAGGAGACTAAACCATGAACGTACGCGCACACATGAGCATGCTCTTTCATTTGGACAAATGTATTGGTTGCCACACCTGTTCCATTGCCTGCAAAAACTTATGGACTGACCGCAAAGGCGCCGAGTATATGTGGTGGAACAATGTGGAGACCCGCCCTGGAACCGGTTACCCGACTCAATGGGAAAACCAGAAACATTTCAAGGGCGGCTGGAAATTTACGAAAGTTGATAGTTATGGTGAAAAGGACAAGCTGGAATTGAGATTGCACACTCGTACGGGTGCGCTGGCAAAACTGTACTACAACCCCGACCTGCCCAGCTTGGAAGATTATTACGAACCCTTCACCTTCCGCTACTCGGATTTGTTCACCGCCCCCGAAGGCAAAGACCAGCCAACTGCCATTCCGATTTCGATGGTGACAGGTAAACCGCTCCACATTGAATCGGGACCCAACTGGGATGACGACCTGGGCGGCTCGAACCTGTATGCCCGCAACGATCCCAATAGCCAGAATCTGTCTAATGAGGTTAAAGCATCTTTGGATGAAATAGACCGCGTGGTCTTCAACTACATGCCGCGTATCTGCAATCACTGTTTGAATCCAGCTTGCGTAGCGGCTTGTCCTTCGGGCGCGATATACAAACGCGCTGAAGATGGCATCGTACTGGTCAACGAGAATCAATGCCGCGCCTGGCGCATGTGCGTGGCGGCCTGCCCATACAAAAAAATCTATTACAACTGGAACACAGGCAAATCCGAAAAATGTATCCTGTGCTTCCCGCGCATGGAAACGGGACAAGCCCCCGCCTGCGCGCACTCCTGCGTCGGGCGCATCCGCTACATGGGTGTCCTGCTCTACGATGCGGATCGCATTCCCGCCGCGGCAACTGTCACGGATGAGCAACTGGTTGAATCCTTCATGGATACCATCCTCGATCCCTTCGACCCCGAAGTGATCGCCGCCGCCAAAGCCAACGACATTGATGATGGCTGGATCAAGTCCGCGCAGGAAAGCCCGATCTACAAGTTCGCCAAAATCTGGAAGATCGCCCTGCCCCTGCATCTCGAATACCGCACGATGGCCATGATGTTCTACATTCCGCCGCTTTCGCCGGTGATGAGCAGTATGCAGGATGGCAGTGTGCGCCTCAACCTCGATGATTCCAAACATGAATTTGAACTATTCGACAATCTCGACAAGGCGCGCACCCCCGTGAAATATCTCGCCAATCTGTTCAGCGCGGGAAACGAGGAAATCATCCGCCGGATATTACGCAAGATTTACGCCGTGCGGATTTACATGCGGCGCAAGACAGTGGATAAAAATATTGACGAAGCCACGCTTCAAGCCCTGACCGAGGCTGGCACCAGCCCCGAGGAGGCGGAAGCCATCTACAAGTTGACCACCCTGCCAACTGTCCCGGAACGATTCGTCCTGCCACCCTATCACCGCGAGATGTCAATTGAAACATGGAAAGACCCATTGGCGCACAAGGGCGAGGTCGGCGTTGGGTTTATGCAACCGCCACAACGAGGTGAGTAGTAACGACTTAAGTCGTTACTACGATATGAGGTGACTGATGAACATCAACCTGTTATTGGCCGAAGCCTTTCGCTATCCCCAGCCGGGCTTGCTCGAGCAGTTGGAGGCTGGTTTAACGGAAGCAGGCAAAGGGTCCGCGCGAAACGGGCTGGCGGCTTTCGTCAAAAAAATCGGCGCGCTGTCCCTGTCCGATTGGGAGGAACTCTGCACGCGCACGCTCGATCTGAGTCCCGCCGCCGCGCCCTATGTCGGCTTTCAAATTTGGGGCGAGAGTTATCAACGCGGCGAGTTCATGGCGAAGTTGAACCGCGCCATGGCCGAGCAGGATATTGACCCTGAAGGCGAACTGCCCGACCACCTCGTGCCGATTCTGCGCTATCTCGCCGTCACCGACCAGCCCATCCCCGAGCTGATCGAGAATTTTGAGACGGCGGTGCAACGCATGATTGCTGTCTTGCGCGAAAAGGACAAGAGTAATCCTTACATTGACTTGTTCGGTGCGACACTCAAATCAGCCCCAGTGTCAACCATCAAGAAAGCGGAAGGCCAGCCGTGAAAGCAACTGAGATCCTTATGTCTGAACACCGCGTGATCGAACGCGTCATTCACGCGCTGGAAAGCGCCGCTAAACGCATCGAACAAGGCGGAGATGTACGGCCCGGCTTCTTCGTGGAAGCTGCCGATTTCATCAAAGGTTTTGCGGATGGATGCCATCACAAAAAAGAGGAAGGCGTATTGTTCAAGGAGATGGCTGAGAATGGTGTACCTGTTGAGGGTGGGCCCGTTGGCGTGATGATGTTCGAGCACGAACAAGGGCGTGTCTTTACGCGCACTATGCGTGAAGCCGCCTTGAAACTGGCGGACGATCTATCTACGTGCGAGGCGGTGGTCGAAAATGCCTTGGGTTATGCGGCTTTGCTGCGTCAACATATCATGAAGGAAGATCGTATTCTGTTCCCAATGGCCGATCGTTTTATTCCATTGGAAAAACAAGAGCGCATGGCGGAGGGCTTTGAGCGGATTGAGCATGAGGAGACTAACGCAGGAGTCCACGAGAAATATCTTGCGCTGGCAGATGCTCTTGAGCAGGAAGCCGCGAATTTTTTGAAGGAGGCCTAAATGGATTGGAACACTCTTCTGTTTGTGATTTTTCCATACGTTTCATTATTCATTGCTATTGTAGTGACGATCTACCGTTCAATTTACCGGCCATTCAGCATCTCGAGTCTATCCTCACAACTGCTTGAACGCCAACAACTGTTCTGGGGCTCGATCCCCTTTCACTGGGGCATCACCATCATTTTGACAGGACACCTGATCGCCATCTTCATCCCTCAGAGTATTGTGCTTTGGAATGCTGAACCACTGCGGCTCTACTTGCTGGAATTCAGCGGCATTGGACTGGGTCTCTGGGCAACGATAGGGATGGTAGTCCTGCTCTTGAGGCGGGTCAGCGTCAGTCGAATCCGAGCCGTTAGCACGCCGATGGATTACGTTGTCGTGCTTCTAATATTGGTTTCGCTGGTAACGGGCGTGACCATTGCATCCTATTATCGCTGGGGCTCATACTGGTTCACCGGTATCTTCACGCCATACGTTTGGTCCATCCTGACCTTGCGCCCAAACGCCGCACCGCTCGCGCCCCTGCCGTTCATCATCAAATTGCACGTCTTCAACTTCTTCATACTGACGATGGCATTCGCCTTCTCGCGCCTGGTTCACATCATCGCCTGGCCGCTTGGATACCTGTTGCGTCCCTGGCAAATTGTGCTCTGGTTGAGGAAGACAAGAGCATAATACGGAGAAAACTCACATGGAAATCAAAGGTACACCTCAGCGCGGTTTGTTCGGCGCGACGCTCGGATTTTTCATCGGCTTTGCGGCAGTGGCATTGTTTGGCACGACCGCCCAAAAACTCAAGGACGTCATGCAGTTGACGCCCATGATGGTCGGCTTTCTGGTGGCGATTCCTTCCCTAACGGGTTCGCTGTTACGCATCCCCTTTGCTGCTTGGGTGGATACTTCTGGCGGACGCAAGCCGCTTTTGGTTTTGCTCGGTCTCTCCATTATCGGCATGTTAGGTCTGACGCTGACCATTTACGGTTTTTATCCCGACCGCCTGACGCCTGGGATGTATCCGCTGATTCTCTTGCTTGGCGCTTTGAGCGGATGCGGCATTGCCACCTTCTCGGTAGGCATTGGTCAAGTGTCGTACTGGTCTCCCAAGTCAAAGCAGGGGAGCGCATTGGGAATCTATGGAGGCGTGGGTAACTTAGCGCCTGGCATTTTTACGCTCATTCTGCCTCTCGCGTTGACAGCGGCGGGACTAGCTGGCGCATACCTGATTTGGCTCTTCCTGTTGATTTTCGGGACGGTCTTGTATTATTTCACGGGTCTCAATTCGCCTTATTTCCAACTACGGGCAAAGGGTTTAGCCTCCGAACTGGCGCGTCAAGCTGCGGTTAAAGCTGGGCAGGAAATTTTCCCTGCGGGGAATATCAAGGATAGCCTGTTCCTATCTGTTAAAATTTGGAAGACGTGGGCGCTCACAGCAGTTTACTTCGCTTCCTTCGGAGGCTTCCTCGCCATGACGGCCTGGCTACCGATCTATTGGAAATCCTTCCTTGGTGTCTCTGCTGTGACAGCTGGTGTTCTGACCGCGGCCTATTCCATCCTGACTTCACTAATGCGCATCTGGGGTGGTTCACTCTCGGACAGACTCGGCGGCGAACGTACGGCCATCATCTCTCTATTCGTCATGCTGGTTGGGGCACTGGCACTAACGCTCTCGCACGGTTTCGGGCTTTCGTTCATGGCAGAACTTGTCATGGCGCTCGGTATGGGCGTGACCAACGCGGCAGTCTTCAAACTCGTCCCGAAGGCAGTGCCACAGGCTGTCGGCGGTGCATCAGGCTGGGTCGGCGGATTGGGCGCGTTCGGCGGCTTCGCCATCCCACCCTTGTTGAGCACTTTCGTCCACTGGCAGGGAGATGGCGGCTACGCAACGGGTTTCGTGATTTACATTGCGCTTGCGCTCATCTCGCTGGGGCTGGCCTTTGTCCTCCAGGGTTCCTATACCAAAGCGCTTACCCTGCCAGCCGCTGACTGACAATCCGAATAATTATGGATACTGCGCTAACAGGCCTACTCGAAATATCATCTGCGCGTCACAGCCATCTCTGTCCGCGCCAAGTGTTAGGTGCGCGCATTGGGCTGGCAGGCGTTGCCACGTTGGGACTGGAACTCCCCAGACATGACAAGCGCCTGCTGGTCATCCTCGAAACCGACGGCTGTTTCGCCGACGGCATCGAAGCCGCTACCGGTTGCACGGTTGGACATCGCACATTACGGATCGAGGACTATGGAAAGATTGCCGCCACCTTTGTGAATGTGGAGGACGAACAGGCATTTAGGATCGCCCCTCGGCTTGATGTGCGTCAACTGGCATTCGACTACGCTGGAGACGAATGCCGCCATTACTTTGCACAACTACAGGCTTACCAGTCAATGCTTGATGACGAGCTATTAACTATCCAGTCAGTATTCTTGAACGCATCGATCAAAAACATTCTCAGCCGCGCTGGTGTGCGTGTTACCTGTGAGCAATGCGGCGAGGAAATTATCAATGAGCGCGAAGTGGTCCTTGATGGAAACATCCTGTGCCAACCCTGTGCCCATGGGGGATATTACGATCCTGCGCAGGAATTCCCAGCGACTTACATCCTGCGCCAACGAGTCGTGGACTGAAAACCGTCACACTGGACTCAAACCAGACTGTGGCTGAAGTGATCCAACAACATCCCGAAACCATCCATACATGGATCGTGCTCAAAACAGACTGTGTCGGCTGTTACTTGATGCGGTTTTGTTCGCTTAATTATGTCGCCAAGAGCTACAACATCGAATTAGAGACTTTGCTAGACAATTTATGGAAAGCGATAAGCAAGTAATCAATGCAGGCTGCTCGCAAGCCACTTCAATACTCAGGGGATGTGCATTGAACTGAATCGTTTAAACAAAACCCGGAAGCATAATCGTTTCCGGATCCAAAGGTTACTTCAAGCTTTAATCCCATCAGTTGACAATTGCTCAACCAATTGTTGAAGCTCAGGCAACATGCGGCGCAGTTCTTCCTTGTGGATGGCAGATAGTTGTTCGAGGATCGCCAGCCCCTTCGATGACAATGTTACATAAACCTGCCGCCGGTCGGTGAGCGATTGCTCGCCTACAAGCAACTGTCTTGGCTACATGCATCATCCACCAGATATTTTGGGATAATAATCACAAGGGACCACTTGCTGGAATGAGGTAGCTGAAGAGATTCATAAGTTGATACGAAACAAAATCGCTCCTTTGAGGAGCGATTTTTATCTCTGCGATCCCGACGGGGATCGGACCTGCGATCTCGGCTTTGACAGGGTCTGTTTTGGCTAGATGCCTCATCCCTCATCCAGCAGATATTTCGGGCGGGGATTTCATCAGATATTAGAGCTCATCTATCCATAGCGATATCTCTGAAAGATTGCTTTTAAGAAAGTGCGCTATCCGCGAGTGGCCACTTGCAGCTCGATCCGTTATCTTGGTCTTCAATGTTCTATAAAATGCGAAAAGCTTTCAAAATCACCTTTCTATTTTTCGCCAGGCACGAAAAATTTGTCCGATTGTGTATATCCCTGCCTGTGCGGCTATTATGGCGATTCGCTCAAACTCTGCACGTGTGCGCCCTCAGCGGTTACGAAATACCAAAAGCGAATCTCCGGACCTTGACCGTATTGACATTAACATTGAAGTGCCGCGTGTGGATTACGAGAAATTGAGCGGTGATCGAATAGGGGAGTCTAGCGAAGTTATTCGGGGACGTGTTCAAGCTGCACGAGATATTCAAAATGAGCGTTTTTCGAATGGAGAATCAAAAGGCATAATTTCTAATGCAGATATACGCGTCAGGGAGATTCGTCAGTTTTGCAAATTGGACGATCAAAGTCAAAGCCTGATGCGCTCAGCAATGACGCAACTCAATCTATCGGCACGTGAGTATCATCGTGTGTTGAAACTGGCACGCACGATTGCTGACCTGGCAGGGGAAGAGAAGATTCAATCAGTACATTTGGCGGAGTCCTTGCAATATCGTCCAAAGATCATGATGGGATAGTCAGGTGATTGTTGGGCAATAGAAAAATAATTCTTATTGGCTAGCGAATATGAAAGATCCCGAGAGTTGTATTCCCTCGGGATCTTTTATGTTGAATTCGCTTTCGACTCTAATTCGACGGATTGTCATATGTTGTTTCTTGTATTAGAGTACTTATATCAGGCTAATCGATAAGTTCCCCCACCCAATAGGTGTTCGCGATAAATTCAAAATCGTGAAAGTATAAAAGAATTCTTTATTCTTTTTCACCAAAATTTTGCGCGTGGAGTTTTTTTAAGGCATTCAAAGCAGATTCTGCATCCGTTCCTTCAGCACGCACTGTAATAACAGAACCCTGATTTGCTCCTAAAAGAAGGATATCCAAAATACTCTTGCCATCAGCTGATGTGTCCCCGTTAATGACCATGATATCGCTTTCAAATTTATTGGCCTCCTGCACTAATAAGGAAGCTGGACGAGCGTGCAGCCCTACTTTATTGTTGATGGTAAGTTCTATCTCTGGCATCGGACTTTTCTTTCTTGAAAGATGTTTATCATTGTGAACAAGTCAAACATTGTCCCGCTCAAGCAGCAAGCGGGCAGCTTCAGCATTCGTGACTAATACATTGATCAGGTGACCCCGAATAGCGCCTAGGATGGAATCTACCTTGGCCGAGCCGGCAGCTACACCTATAACGGTTTCGATATCACGAAGCTTCTCTATCGCGATCGAGACCGAGCGGTGGTTAAATTCCACATCCATGACGTTGCCGTGACTATCGAAGTACTTGCCGCAAATTTCACCTGCCGCACCCGCGGCTTTGAGTTCATTCAATTCATCCAGGCTTATCAGTTTATTGTTCAGTAGTGTAGATAACGAGGGATCGAGTGTACCGATCCCGACAAGTGCAATATCCGAGCATTCTGCCATTCGAATAGCCTCTTTGACGGTTGGCTCCAATAGTATAAGATCACAAGTTTCACGGTTCTGCATGATCCAAGGTGAAGGGATGATCTTGAACTCATTGCTCAACTGGCGTGAGAAGATCTGAGCCAAATCGGTACCCTCCATAATCTCATTTTCGTTGGCGCCTTGCAAGCGGATAACCAAACCACGGATGGGTTGCGCCATTACGAACGCCCGGGCAGTGATAGCAACAGCATTTCCGAGCGAGATGCCGAGGGTCATGTCATCGCTTAAGCGTTCCTCCAGGACACGAGCAGCCAACCTCCCAACGCGGTTAACCATCTCTTGGTAGGGACCTTGGAAATCAGACAGAACATAAACGTCTTTAAGCGCCAGATGTTGCTGGAGTTGTTTCCCGAGAGTAGGGTCGGTCAGGAAGGGATAACGTATAACCACCTGCACGATCTTGAGATCGTGGGCTTCATGGATTAGTCGCGAGACCGAGGAGGATGAGATGTCAAAAATCCGACCGATCTCTTTGAGGTTGTGCTTTTCCTCATAATATAATCGGGCGATTTCAGCGATCATTTCAAGGCGTTTCTGATCTGGCATGGTCAGCTTCAGGCAGGTCTGTCAAACAAAAAGATAGTGACGCTTATATTAGAATAAGATAATGGCTCCACATTAATGCTTTCCAGTCCGTGGTCTTAAAGTTGACCAACGTTACAACCAACTGTGATTGTATGGGAAGCAGCCAAAATTTCCCCGTTACCTAATCGTAATGTATGGATGCGCTGAACAATTTTATCACGGACATCATTTAAACTACCGAAGCCAATGTGATATTGAATATTGCTTCCACCAAGAAAAACAACTATTCTCCGAGCTCTTGCGTAAGCGAAGCCGGGTTTAGGTTAGGTCAATTGCACCTTCGCGAATGAAAGGTTTCAATCGCCAAAGCATAGGTTCAGTGAACATTGGATGAAATGGATGCCGTTATGCAGAGCTCTTCTTGGCTAGGATTTCCTTAACAACCCTTTTGATTTCTTCTATGCACTCCTCTTCCCCAAACCCGGTTAACAGGGCGACACCCTTAACTACCGGAACGGAGATCGTCCCGGGGATGGGGCTGGTAGAGACGACGAAATCAATACCGCCGCGATCAACGTATTCTTGCACCGAGTTGGGCAGCAAGCCAATGACCCGCGGCTGTACACCAAACGGTTTGAGAATATCCTCAAGTTTTTGGGCAATCATCGAGGAACTGACGACACCAGACCCACAGACTGCCAAAACGGTAAGTGTGGTTTTTGCCATATCGATCCTTTCCTTATTACGTCGAAGCAGATTATGAATATTATGATACCAGAATAGTTAACTGAGGAACAATTTTCTCAAGTATCCGGCTAGATCAACTTTGCTGCTGGCGTCCCTGATTGTTTCCAGGGCTTCGCGGTTCTTGAAAACGGATGCCATTTTCTTTAACCAGGGGACTTGTTCCTTCGGATCATTCAGAGCCAACAGAAAGACGATCTCCGCCTGAACTGTTCTTTCGGGTGTACCCATTTCCTGAAACTCGATCGGATGGGCAAGCGTACCCAGAGCTAGGGCACTTTGGTTTACATACTGAGCTTCAGTGTGACAGACCGAAATCGGGATGACAGTCGGTAAGCCAGTCGGAAAATCCTTTTCGCGCCTGATGACATTCTCATAATAGCCATCTTTGACATAGTTAAAGAAATAGAGCTTATCAGCCAAGATCCGGATGACCTGTTCCTTGGATGGTACATCCACGCCCAGTTCAATAAGCGTTTCATTGATCACAATTTCGGCCATAGCGATCCTTTGTTTTTCTGATCCTTATCAAACAAGCAGGGGCACAACGGTAGATCCGTCCGCGTGCCCCTGCTTTTTATTGAGATGCTATCTTCTTAGGCTTCGTTGAATTCACTTCCATTAGTAGTAAGACTAATGGGCTTTGCCAGCGGCAGTGGCAGGGTTGGATGTATCCGCCACGTCAAGAGCTGCCTCCCTCTCCATGAAATCTTGGATGCGCACTTTGTTGCGCTTGAACAG
>JAJYOH010000469.1 GCA_021796315.1 Chloroflexota bacterium | reverse complement strand
ATCATCTTCGTGGATTTGGATTACGGGCTGGCCTGGAGTTTGCTCATCCAGACCGTGCTGCAAAAATCCTACATCCTTTATGGCATGACGGCTTTTCTATTGTTAATTCCACTGGCAATAACTTCCTTCGACACCTGGAAAAAGCGCCTCGGAAAAAACTGGAAACGCCTGCATCAATTGGTCTATTTCATCGCACCGATCGCGGCTTTGCATTATGCCATGGCGGTCAAGGGCGATATCTTCCACTTATCGGGCGACATCAGCCAGCCGCTGGAATATGGGATTCTTATCGGGATATTGTTATTCCTGCGCCTGCCTTTCATCCGCAGATTCATCGCTTCACTCCGCGACCGAGTCCGGCTCCCGATTAACCGGCCTCAACCGCAGCCTAAACCGGATTAAAAAAAGGAACGGCGACTGGAAAGTCGCCGTTCCTTTTTAGAAGATGCCCTTCAGGAAGAGCAGCAGACCAATGATCGCCATTGGAATTCCGATGATCGCCCCAACCACCGTCAGGCTGACGATCACGCCAACGATAATAAAGACCAAGCCCAGCACCATGGCTACGAAACGTCCCGTCAGGCCGACGATGGTTGCGATAAGACGCCAGAGTGCCACAAACGGCCACAGGAACCAGGGGACATGTTGTCTGTGATGTGTATGCACAAGAACCTCCATTCCATATATTCGAACACTAGGATATACGGTGGAATTCCCGATCCGTTCCACATGATATAATGCGCCGTATGCCAACTAAAACGAAAACTAAAGCAAAAACTCCTCCAGCAGAGGCGCTGCCTCCTGAGCCAGTCGCCGAACCGGTCAAGGTCAGGGAAGAAGAAACCTTTTCCTTCAAGGCCACCCATTTTTATGCGGTACTCGTAGCGCTGGCCTTTGCAGTCGGTATTCTTATCGGTTATCTGGCCTGGGGGCGGACGCCGGCCGTGATAACGGTGGCCGCTCAACCGTCCGGCCCCGTAGCGCAGGCGCCTATTGATACGCCCACTCCGCAATATGTCCGCTACAAGGTTCCCACCGATGGATTCCCCAGCCTGGGTCCGGCCAATGCGCCCATCACGATCGTTGAGTTCAGCGATTTCCAATGCCCCTACTGCCGACAGTGGCAACAGCAAACGTACCAGCCATTGCTCGCCGCGTATCCGGGCAAGATCCGCATCGTGTATCGTGACTTCCCGTTGACATCCATCCATCCCAATGCCTTTCCCGCCGCCGAGGCCGCTCAATGCGCCAACGAACAAAATGCCTTCTGGCCTTATCACGATAAACTGTTCAGCAGCGAGAACCTGGGCGATGATGTTTATAAACAATATGCACAGGAGCTTGGCCTGGATATGACCAGGTTCAATGACTGCGTGTCCACTCACAAATACCAGAAGTACGTTCAAGACAACAGCGACTTCGCACAGAACCTGGGCGTGAACTCCACTCCGACCTTTTTTATAAACGGGCTGGCCGTTGTCGGCGCCCAGCCGCTTGACGCATTCAAGCAGATCATCGATAAGGAACTCGCCGGACAGATTCCCAATTAACCATTGATGCGACCGGCCTGGTCGCTTCAATTTTTGAGAGTGCCAACCAGGTTCAAAAACAAAAATTTCAACGTCGTTGCGAGGGCGGTCTTCCCGAAGCAATCTCCGCTTTTGCGGGGAGATTGCTTCGCCGCACACTTGTCCTGCGTGCAAGTGCAGGGAAGTACGCGGCTCGCAAAGACGTGAGTTGATTGGATTTTGGATGGGCCTCAATTTTATTTTTGATGGAGGGCAGATGAAAAAATTCGTCGCTGTGGCTGGCAATATCGGCGTGGGAAAATCCACGCTGGTGGGAATGTTGTGCAAACAGTTGGGATGGGAACCATTCTACGAACCCGTTGCCGAAAATCCCTACCTGGCAGATTTTTATAAAAACATGGACGCCTGGTCGTTCCACTCGCAGGTCTTCTTTCTGACCCGCCGACTGCGCTCGCACAATGAGCTAAGCATGCATCCCACATCGGTCATTCAGGATCGCAGTGTGTATGAAGATGCCGAAATCTTCGCACAGAATCTATTCCTGCAGGGACACATCCAGCCGCGTGATTATGCAACCTACCGGGAGTTGTATGAAACCGCCGTTCAATTCCTGCCGCCGCCGGACCTTGTGATCTATCTGCGCGCCTCGGCGCCGACCCTGATGAACCGGATTTCGAATCGGGGCCGGGACTACGAGCGGACCATCACGCCCGAATATTTGCAAAGCCTGAACGATCTCTACGAAACCTGGATCGAGAACTTTGTGTTGTGCCCGGTGCTGACCGTGCCCGCGGATGACCTGGATTATGTGGCGCATTCGGGACATTTGAAATTGATCGTGGCAAAGGTGGAAGAGAAGTTGACCGGCAACGAGGAAGTTGTCTTCGAGCCGGAGGAAGTTGCAAGAGCGATCAGCGATTAGATAATGCTTTTGAAGCGCAAAAAAAAACGAGCGGCATTGCCGCTCGTTTTTGATTCATCACTATGCAATGTCATTGAGAGCGGCGTTCTTTCGCTCGAAGCAATCTTTCGGTTGCTTTTGCTAAACATCACCTGGTAACAGGAGATTGCTTCGCTTGGTCTCGATACACTTCGCTGCTCGACCAGCGCTCGCAATGACCCCACCAATAATTTATGTGGTGGTAATTTTTATTCAACGATTACTTCGCCTTTACTGAACGGGTCGGGAACAATGAACTGTTTTTGCCCGGCTGGATTATCCCAATATTTGCGGTTCCAAATATCCGCGCCGAAGGGACTGCACACTGCCAGGCGAAATTCCAGCGGGGTTGTATCGGGCAGCAGACAGGGCGCCGGTTGGTTTACTTTAACCGCCGGGGGCGCAGCAGGAATGGCGCCTGTCAGTACATTCTCGTTGCCGGGGGTTGGGAAGCAGGCCAGTTGCCAGTACCCATCGCCGTCAGGGATGCGGCAATGAGACTGGTCGGGATATTTGACCACGCCGTAGCCGCGCGCATCCACGATGACGCCGCGCGCATTGATCAGGCGGATCGTGTCGCCGCTATCCACCAGCAGAATATGCGTGGTCGATCCATAATAGACGGCGCGCTGTCCCGGCTTGAGCGTTTGACTCGGCAAGGCAAATGTCTTGCCGCCGATGTTCGGGTCGTCGCTTAATTTCCAGCCGCTCAAGTTGACGTTGATCGGGCCGAGGTTTTCGATCTCGATGAACTCATCGTTGACATCCACCGCGCCATCGTTATTCCAGTCGAAACCGGCGCGCGGCAGGAATTCGTTGATGACCACGTGTGCGAAGGGCGTTGGAGGAATCGGGGTTGGTATTTTGGGCTTTGTTGTGGCAGTTGGAACGGGAGAGGGTGTGATGGTGGCTACATTGTAAGCCCAGTTCGGACCTCCGGGTGAGCCCTGAATATAGTAGTTACCATATCGACTTTTGACATTCTGCGCAGGCGGCGCAGATGCCCCGGTTGGACCAGCGAACGTAACCCAGGCTGCAGGGCCATCATCAGCCTGACCATAGCGTTCCATGCTGGCGTAGTTCGGAGAGGCCGAGCCTGCCGGCCAGGAATAGTTGCCCAAATAATTAGCTGTATCCACCAAAGAGCTAGCCGGACTAATCAATTTCAAAGTTTGGTAAGAATTGTAAAGATACAAGTTACTTGCATAAAAAGGAGTAAATGTTATTGATGTTGACTGGAAAACCCCAGGTTTAACGGCTATCACCAAATAGCCGCCGGGTGCGATAACGACATGGTTCCCTGATGAGTCAGCTGGAAATGTGATCGTAAAGTTGCCTGAACTGTAATAATAATTCGTACCAACCAGTGACCAGCCATTGGTTAAGTCCATTGTACAGGCGCTGGGATTATATAATTCAAGCCATTCATCTGATGAAGAATCTTTGGTTCCCATCCAGGCGACTTCGTTGATGAGCAGGCTATGATAAGGGTATGTTGTGCATACAGTGAATGTAACCGTGTTATCTGTACTGGTACTGGCAGCATTATTATTACCGGCCAAGTCCGTCACTTTTCCCGCACCAAGCGAGGGGATCAATGTTCCCGCAGTATTAACTGCCGTGGCAGACAACGTGAAGTTCGTATGATCGCCGGAATCTGTGATACTCCATGTGATACCAGTTGCCGTACCAGTTTGGTTAATATCATCTACTGTGAATGTACCAGTATTAATAGGTTCAAAAAATGCAACCGAAAAATTGATGGGCAATACACTTGTCGGGCTAGCCTGAGTCAATGCTTTATTGATAGTGACAGTGGGAGGAGTAGTATCGTTATAGGTAACTGTGTTATCAACACTTGTGCTTGCAGCATTGCCATAACCATCTGAATCTGTCACTGTACCTGCAGCGATGGATGGTATTATGGTTCCATTCCCTGTAAGTGTCGTGGCAGACAAGGTGAAGTTCATATGATTACCTGAATCTGTGATGCTCCATGTGACTCCTGGTGCTGTGCCATTTTGGGTAATATCAGAAGCTGTGAAGGTACTGACATTGATGGGCTGAGAAAATGCAACTGCAAAATTTACGGGTACAGCGCTAGCCGGATCTGCCTGTGCAGGGTCTTGATCAATTGTTACTTGAGGCGTGCAATACAAGACAACATTATCCAGACTCAACGTGCCATTACTACTGGTGCTTCCGGTGTTGTATCCATAAAGCTCGAACTTGGCATTGGGATTATTGTTTAACGTAGCTATTGAACTTAGGTCAAACTTTGATGAATGCCAAGATGAATCTTTTAGCAAAGAAATGGTTAGGCCAGATGAATTAAAGTTTGTCCCATCTATTGAATAATATAATTCAAGGGTACCTGGACCAGCGGATGTTGCTCTGTAATCAAAGCCAAGCGATATTGCATTTTTGCCAACAGTACTAACATCAAGTTCAATATAATCGCCCGTATTTATTGAAGTAGTGTTGGGCCAATTGCTAAAACTGATTGCGACATCTGGGGAGCCTGCCGGTCCAGCCGGAAAAGTCCGTCACTTTTCCCGCACCAAGCG
>JAJYOH010000468.1 GCA_021796315.1 Chloroflexota bacterium | reverse complement strand
AAATGTTTATCTTTCATGGCGGCGCCTTGTTGATTTTTTCTTTTCCGCTAATCTTCGCCAATCTTCACTAATGCGTTGAAAATTCGCGCGCATTCGCGGATAAAACTTTTTGGCAAACAAAAACGGCTCGCCGCGTCTGGGAGCCGTTTGCAGGCACACGAAACTGAACCTAACCAGACCGGGAAGATTGATGTTCGCGCGGAGACACTGGAGAACGCAGTACAAGCGGCAACGGGTTCAAGTTCATGGCGCAGATTATACACGGAATCTGTTTGAACGGCACAACTTCGGGATATGGCGAAGCTGGGCGCCCACCTAGCGCCTGCAAAATATAAAATGTAATCGGGATTGCGCTGGTGATTTCAAGCGGCCGCATAATCATGTCTCCGAAATAACGGTATTTGTGTCGCGTCTAATGCTTGCTGGCAATCAGAATTAAAACGTTGCTCGATTTGATTTCGATTTGCTGCGTCTCCACTTTGAATCCCGCTGCTTCAAGCGGGCGGATCGCGCGCTGACCGAGAATTTCTGTGACGTTTGATGGCGTCTCGCCTGTAATGCGGAACAGCCAGGCTGCCATGCGATCCATGACTGAGCGTCCAACAATCCACGCAAAAGGCAGGACGATGAAGCGGCCTCCGTTGTGTAAAACGCGATACGCGTCTGACAGCGTGTGCGGGTCGAAGATATATTCGGCGGGGAAGGTTGAAACTATACAATCAAACGTGTTCGATGGAAAGGGAAGTGTCTGCGCCAGCCCGCGGGTTAAACGGGCGAAGCCGTCCGTGTTGCGTTTGGCAAGAAAAGCCATTTGACGAGATTCATCCAGTCCAACGGCGAACAGGCCCCGGGTCTGCAAGATGCGTTGCTGCAAGTGTCCGGGACCGTATCCGATCTCGAGCACGCGCGTCCCTTCGATAAATGGGATCACAGTCTGCGTCCAATCTTTCCAGCGCCCGATCGAAACGACAGCCGCGACGAAATCATACGTCCAGGCAAAGGTGTGATAAAAGTGGCGGAAGAAAAAACGCATAAAGTGTTGGATGATTTTCATGGTAAATAAAACAAGGGTTTGACCGCGGGCCAAACCCTTGTTGCCTTCTTTTTATAATTATGAAGTTGCGGCGGGCGTTTCGCCTGCGGATTTCTTGGGTTTGCGAACGGCCTCAATTGCTTCTTCGCCGCGGGTGCGCGCTTCCCTGGCGAATTCTTCGCCGCGGGTGCGAACTTCTTTCGCCAGTTCTTCGGCGCGGAGGCGGGCTTCTTTGGCCAATTCATCTGCGCGGGCGCGAGCTTCGGCTGCGGCAGCTTCCGCACGGGCCAATGCTTCTTCGGCAGTTTGAGAAGCCATATCGCGTAATTCAATGCTCTTGTCCTTAATTAAAGCCCGGGTCTCTTCGCCGCTTTGCGGAGCAAATAATAGCGACACTACAGCGCCGGTCAGGCCGCCGACGATAAAGCCAACAAGGAAAGCCCCAAATTCATCACGATCAGAAGACATAGGATTTTCTCCTTTCAGGATAACGAACTATTTTCGTTTAAGTCCCATTAATTCTAACACACGTTGAAGACTGGCCAAATAACTATTCAATTTTATAACCGGTTCGATCACGCTCTCGCCGAGAAATTCCGCAGTACCGCGCAAGGTGTTGACGGTTTCGCTCGTGGCCTGGATGATGGGGCGGACCTCGTTTTGCAAAAGGTTGATCAAGCTGGCGAGTTGTACCAGCAAAACGACGAGCGCGATGCCGATCACCAGAGTCTCAAGCGCCACCACGATGATGAAGATGTCGCGGATTCGGCCAACCTCTTCGGCGGATGTCTGCGGCCTTGCGAGAAAATAAATGGCTGTGATCAATGCGGCAAGGACAACCACCACGATGGCAACGATGGATGCGATCATGGCTCTCATCTGTTGTTCCTGAACCTTTTTTAATGCGATTTGCTCAGGCGTCAACGGAGGAGGGGAGGGCGGCGTTTGTGGTTGAGGAAGAGGCGTTGGCATGAATTTATTATAGCACAGGGATTTTTGATTACTTCATCCCAAGCAAAGACATTTCGTGGCGCAGAGTCTCTTCCCAGCCCTGACGAAATGGGCGCGGATTATATCCAAGCTCGCGTTTTGCTTTGCTGTTATCGCCGATATAGGTGACGCCCGCGATAACTCGCAATCCTTCGGATGTATAAGTTTCGGGAAGAGGAATAATTTTTTCAACAACGCCCATCATCGCAGACATGGTTTTGACCATGCCGACAGGCAATCCCATTGGCGCGGGCTTGCCTGTTATTTCTTGCGCCATTTTGAATGCGTCGAGCGCTGTAAGTGTCTCACCGCAGATCATATAACTATCGCCGGCCTTTCCCTTTTTCATGGCGAGAAAATGGCCCTGGACAATATCTTCCACGTGCGCCCAGGAAAAAGCGGTTCCTTCTGGAATAACTGGTAATTGTTTTTTCAGGTAATTGAGAATGTTCACACGCAAAGCGCTGGTGTCGCCGGGGCCGTAGATGGCTCCCGGCATGACGATCACAAGCGGGAGTCCGTCAGCGATAAAACTTTTTGCGATTTCATGCGCGGCGGCTTTGGTTCGGTCATATTCGCTCATGTGCTGACCAGTGAAATGATAGGTCTCGTCCACCAACTTTCCATGTGTGTCTGAGTTGACCGCGAGGGTGCTGGTGTAAACGCCTCTTGGAATTTTCAATTCCTTCATCAACTCGAAAACATTTCGCGAACCCTGCACGTTGACCTTCTCGCCCTGATCGCGATTCTTGCGCGCGCCGACCTTGTACCAGGCAGCAATGTGATAAACGCCATCCACGCCATGCATGGCCGGGCGCATGGATTCTTTGTCCGTCACGTCGCCGGGGAAAAGATTCGCGCCGAGCTTTTTCAATTCCTCAGCTTTGTTCAAATCGCGGATAATGGCATTGACCTGATGTCCCTGCGCCAGCAATTGTCGCGCCGCGACATTGCCTACAAACCCTGTTGCTCCAGTAATAAAGTATTTCATATTTGCCTCTCTGATTATTTTGGGCCGCAGTATATCACGAGGAAATTGGCCGCGAATCCTTGACACCCTGAATGGATGGGTGTATCTTTCGGCTACCGACCGTTCGGTAGGGAGCCTCCATGACCAGAGCAGACATCCTTGATGCCGCAGCACAAGTCTTTCGCCAGAAAGGTTATCATGGCGCGTCCATGGCTGACATTGCCGGGGCCGTCAATTTGCAAAAGGCCAGCCTGTATCATCACGTTTCGTCCAAGCAGGAGATTTTGCTGGCGCTGCTTGACCGTGCCCTCGAGATGTTGACGGAACATATTTCAGCGGTCACGTCACTAGACCTGCCTCCCGATGAAAAACTGCGACAGATGATCCATGCCTATCTTTCGGCGTTGACCGAGAATGTCGACCTGTCTTCCGTTCTTTTGATCGAACATCGCTCGCTCGAGAAAAAATTACACGCGCGCCACGTCCCGTATCGAGATAAATTCGAAGGATTGTGGCGCGATGTCGTTAAAGAAGGAATCAAAGCGGGCGTCTTTGCCTGTGATGACCCTGCGTTGATCGTTCGTGCCCTGATGGGCATCATGAATTGGACAATCACCTGGTATCGTCCCGATGGGCCAAAGTCCATCGATGTGATAGCGGATGAATATGCAAACCTTTTATTCAAAGGTTTGTTAGCCAGGAAAAAATAAAGGAGGAGTAATGTATTCGTTCGAACCAAATGAAGAACAAAAGATGTTGATCGACGCGGTGGGGCGGTATGCAATCACCGACCTGCGTCCGGCGGCGCGCGAAGCCGAGGAGAGCCGCGAACTGCCGATGAAACTGGTCGGCAAAGGTTGGGAGCTTGGTGTTTTGCAAGCGTCCATTCCTGAGGCTTACGGCGGCTTCGGTGAGCGTTCAGCAGTCACCGGTGTGTTGGCTGAAGAAGAATTGGCCTTCGGCGACTTGGCTGGTGCGTTCGCAATCGGCACGCCGAATCTTTTTGCGCTTCCGATTCTTTTGGTCGGCTCGGAAGAACAGAAGAAAGAATATTTGCCGAAAGTTATCGAAGGCGATTGGCGTCCATACACCGCGGCGCTGGTCGAATATTCATTCGACTTCGATCCCAATGCGCTCAAGACGACTGCCATAGTCAGCGGCGATGGTTATGTTCTCAGCGGTGAAAAAATTTTTGTGCCATTCGCCAAAGATGCCGAGTCCATTTTAGTGTATGCGAATCTGGATGGCCAGACGCAGGGATTCATTGTCTCGAAAGCCTCAGCCGGCCTCACGGTCGAGGATGAACGGGAAAAGCTGATGAGCCTGAATGCGCTTCCTCTTTATCGTGTCAAGCTGGATAACGTGACGGTTCCCGCGTCGAATAGATTGGGCGGCGCTTGGGCTTGTTTGGGTCTTCTTCTTTCTTTTCTTCCTTCGGCGCCAACGACCCACCGCCCAGGGATTTTGTAGCCGTGTGCATGAACTCAATATAATCCCACGGAATCTCGTGTTCATGCTCGTCAAAATAACGGGATTTGGAGCGCATCATTTCTTCAGCAACTGTCTTCAGGACAGTTTGCATTTGAACGATGGGTTTGGCTGATTCGAATTCGATTGTCATAAAAATTCTCCTTGTTTACATGTCATTGCGAGCCGCGTCTTTTGCGGCGAAGCAATCCTCTGTTCAACGAGGAGACTGCTTCGGCAAAGAACGCCTCGCAGTGACATCAGACCATTGCAAATCCAGTAAACGTTGCGAAGCCGCGCCCATTACGCATCCACATCTCAACTGGATGCTCGCGGATATAACCATGCCCGCCCAAAATCTGCACCGCGCGATCCGTGACCATCATCGCCATGTCCATCGCGCCGACCGATGCGAGGTAGGCTTCGGTGTACGCATCTTCCTTGCCGGTGTCAATTTTCCAGGCGGCTTCCCATGTCAGCAAACGAATGGCTTCGATCTCTGTCCGCATTTCAGCCAGCATAAATGCAATTGCCTGCTTCTGCGCAATCTTCACGCCGAAGGCTTCGCGCTCCTTGGCA
>JAJYOH010000467.1 GCA_021796315.1 Chloroflexota bacterium | reverse complement strand
ATAAAACACCGGCTTCGTGGACAAGTTCATCACAAAAAGTTTCGATATCACCTTTCAGCAAACGCGGAAAAGCCATCGAACCGGCACGCGGGCGCACCCATGAAAATAAATCAGCGTGACGCTGCATGAGGCCGTCAATCACGGTGAGATTGCTTTTGATAATATCAAGATTTCGTCCGGCGAGTTTCAGGCGATGACGCATGGCAACTTCCGCCAAAAATTCGCTCGGCGCGCTGTTGCAGATGGTTGTGTAATCTTTCAAAGCGGCCATGCGTTGATAAATATTTTTATTGCGCGTGGCAATCCAGCCAATTCGCAGACCGGCGAGACCATACGTTTTGGAAGTCACGCCAAGCGAAACAGCATGTTCGCCCAAATCACAGGCGGCGGGCAAACGCGTCGCCGGATCGTATTCCGATTCGCGGTAAACCTCGTCGGAAAACAGGAGCAGATTATTTTCGCGCGCGAAGCGATTGACCGCGTCGAAGTCCGCGCGGGGCATTAAGTATCCGGTCGGGTTGTGCGGCGTGTTGATGACAATCAATTTTGTATTTTTGCGCAGAAGTTTTGGCAACTCATCCAGATCGAGCGCCCAATTATTTTCTTCGCGCGCCAACCACGAACTAACCTCACAACCGATTCCGCGCGCCACTTCCGCCAGCGATTGATACCCCGGCGAATGAACAATGGCATGGTCACCCGCTTTGAGCATAGCGTGCATAAAAAGAAAGATGGCCTCGCCTGCGCCTGTGTGAACGAGAACATGCTCCGGCTGGATGGTTTCGTAAAGCCCGCAGATTTCTTTTCGCAGAGTCGGACTTCCCTGTGACTCAGTGTAGCCCAACCAGACCTGTTGAAATTTTTCCGCAGCACCGGGTTCAAAGGGCAACAAGTCCGCGATGGACATGGCTTCACAGTCCGAACTGCAGAGCAGATATTCGGTGTTGAATTCGTATTTGGCAAAGTAGCGTTCGAGCTTGAAATCGGGAAGCTGCATAAAAACCCTTCAACCACAGATAAACGCAGATGGACACAGATTATTTGTGGTCATCCTTGTATGTCTGTAATTCACTTCAAAACTTTTCTCAAATCGCGGTAATGGATTTGATTATGAAGATAAACCATCTTAACCATTTCCAATAAAGTCGTCTGCCCGAGGAATGGATGGCGGCCGGTTTTCCGGAGATCAGCTTCATTCAAAGTTGAAACCCAGGCGATCATGTCCGCCCGCCCGGTTTTATATTGTTCAAGGATTTCCTGAGGAGATAGATCTTTCGTCTTTTCCTGCTGACTGGCGTTATAACGATCAATCGAAAAATCATCCGAAACGCCAGGCCCGCCCTGACGGATCTGCTCAAAAAGTTTAACGAATGCCCGCTCAGCAGTCGTCAAATGCGCCAGCACATTGCGGAAAGTCCAGGTTGCACCCTCCGTGTAAACTTCGAGCTTCCACTGGTCTTCAGTCAGGCCAGCAAAAAATGCGGCGTATTTCTCGCCTTCGGATTTCAATTTATCAGCAAGCATGGCAGGTGTTTCAGGCATATAGGTTTCCTCTTGTGATTAAGGTTTGGCGAACTCAGCGTAATTGATTGATTTCTTGCCGGTCAATTCCCATGTATATCCTTTATATTGGCCAAATCTAACAATTGCATCGGCGATTTTATGGCTGTCTGCAAAATCCGGGCGCACGTAATAATAATGTGTATCGTACGGAGAGTCGCCAAAAACCGCGGCGAGGATGTACCCGTGACTCTCGGCATAATCCTTCAAAATGATCGTCATGCGAAACCAATCCTGCCCCAAATTCTTGTCGATCAGTCTGGGCGGCACGAGCGGTGAATAATACGCGTGGAAGACAATCAGGTTCGGTTTGTATTGATCAAGATACTCCGGCGTGATGTCGCCGTGATGCGCGATCCACGTGTCATTCAAACCCCACGTATCAATCGCGGTCCAGCCGGAATAAAACGGCAGAAGCCCCGCTTCGGAAGTCGCGATCACATAACCTTTGCCCTGATAATCTGCGAGAATGCCGGCGACACCGTAACGGCCATCACCATTGACAGGCTGGTCGCAGGATTGCTGGCCGGTCATCAGATAACATTTTTGGAATGATGAATAATAAACAAGCAGGAACGAAGCAACGATGGCAACAGCGATCCAAGCGCCTCTCGCGCGGACCTCAGCCGGACGCGGCCACGAAAAACCGATCTCGCGCCCAAGCCCGTCCACAAGCGGGCACCACGAGAGCAAAATGATTGGCACAACCGCGTATTGAAAACGTCCGCCGAAATTCATCTCATTCGAGATCAAGCCGAACGCGCTGGCAAATCCAACGATCGGGATCATGAATGCCAAAGCTTGTTTAGTTGTCTTCGATGAACGGAAGCTCAAAACAAAGGCCAGCCAAAACGGCGCGGCGAATCGGAACATGTTCCAAATTGACTCTTGGAACGAATCCATGTGTAAAGTTCCGCCGCCCTTTTTATAAAACGGATTCGGCAACGGATAGCCAAAATAATTCCAGCGCCACAGGAAATACGCGCCGCCAAAAACAAGAAACACCGCGGCAAACGTGATGATGATCTTGCTTGAAGCGCGCCAGCCTTTCATCACGATGACCGCCAGCAGCATCAACCCGGCCAGGATGACGCCTTCCGGGCGGACGAGGCCGGTCAACAGACCTGTCAGCGTGAAGGCGAGGGAAAGCCAGAAGGGTGGATTCTCTTTTTTAATCAGGAGCAGGCCAAAGGTCCAGGTAAGAGTCGCAAAGAAGGCGAAGAAAGGCGTCCCAAAAAACGCGGCGACATACGAGAGTCCCGTCCCGACTGCAAGATACAGTCCGGTGAGAAAAGATAAAGTTACGCTGGCTTTCCAAATGCGGCGGTTGGCAAGGTAGACAAGCAGGACGGTTGCGATGTGCGCGCCAAAACCAAGCAAGCGCACAGAACGTCCAACCGGAATGCCAATCTTGATCAACGCGGCGGCAGAGACCATGAAAAGAAAATCAGTCGCGCCATCAAGAGGGTGCTCGCCGATATTCCAGACGATGCCATAGCCATGCGCCAGGTGATCGGCGTAGCGCATGAGCATGGCCGCGTCTTCAACAGGAGGCACATTGAAATTGATAAAGCGCACGGCATAAAACAGGATAGCCGTAAGAAGAGCCACACAAGCGATGAGATCAGGGTGACGTTTGATGAAGTTCATTGATTATCCAAGCAGGGAATATCCGCCGTCAATAACGAGGGTCTGTCCGGTAATATATTCATTGCTAAGTAAATAATCCAAAGCCGAAGCAATTTCTTCAACAGTGGCGGTACGTTTAAGCGGCAGGCGATTGACCAGCCGGTCCCATTCCTCCGGCGAAACCAGGTCGGATTGCAGCACGAGGCCGGGCGCAATGGCGTTGACACGAATGGATGGCGCAAATGAGCGCGCCAGCATTTTGGTCAACGATTCGAGCGCGGCCTTGCTGACCGTGTAGGATGGATAACGACTCCAGGCTTTTTGTGCGCCAACGTCCGTGACGTTGACAATCAAGCCGCCATTCGTCATGCGCCTGGCCGATTCCTGCGCGCATAGAAATGGTGCGCGCAGATTCAGATCAAGAGCCGCGTCCCAATCTTTGAGGGAAAGCGTGCGCGGATCACCGACCGGCATGACCGCTGCGGAATTGACAAGCACTTTTAACGGGTGCTTGGTCTTGTCAACCGCTGCGAACAAAGATGAAATTTGCTTGGGGTCGGTCAGGTCGGCTTGCGAGAGATAAACAGGAACGTCAAGCCTGCGTATTTCGGTGGCGGTTATATCGGCCTGCGCTTCGGAATACCGGTAATGCAATAAAATGGCATAGCCTCTGCGCGCTAACGCAAGGACGAAAGCTTTCCCCAAACGCTGAGCCGCGCCTGTAACGAAGGCCAGAGGTTGGTCGGACATGGCTTTGTTTTACCACAACTTTTGCTTCATAAAAGTATTCGCCGTCATCCTCGGCAGCGAAAGCGTCTCCTTCGTGCGTGAATTATTTTCGAAAGAAATTGGAAATAAAGAACCACACATTGGCCGGACGTTCCGCCAACCGGCGCATGAAGTACGGATACCAATGCGTTCCGAAAGGAACGTACACGCGCACCAAATATCCATCTTTGACCAATTGCTCCTGCAAATCGCGGCGGATTCCGTAAAGCATTTGGAATTCCATGGCATCTTTGGGGAGACCGACCTTTAGCGCGTACTGACGCGCAAAGTCGACGCGGTTTTCATCGTGCGTGGCAATGGCAGGGATTGGAGGAAACAGGCCGTCGTCACTTATCTTTGGCGATTCAAGTGCAAGTGCGGCGTCGATCATGATCTTCGCCAGCAAATCGTAATTTGCATCCACGTCAACCTTTTTGGCGAAGGCTTTATCGGCTGGTTCCTGGTAGGCGCCTTTGACAAGCCGAATGGGAATCTTATGTGCAAGCAATTTGCGGGCATCGGCTTCGGTGCGAAATAAATAGGATTGCAAAACTGTCCCGACGTTTTTGTAGCCTTTCCTGCGCATCTGATACAGAAGGTCGAGCGTCTTATCGGTATAGGGCGTATCTTCCATGTCGATGCGGATGAAGTTGCCGCGTTCTTTGGCGCGGGCCAGGATCCGTTCGAGATTTTGCGCGCACAGATTCTCGTCGAGGGCCAGACCGATCTGCGTCAGCTTGATCGAGACACTGGCGTGCACGTTCGATGTTTTGATCTCATCGAGCGTATTCAAAATCTCTGATGTAGCTTCGGAGGCTTCCTCGGGTGTGCTGGTATGTTCTCCCAAATGATCGAGCGTAACATTGATATTTTTGGCGTTCAATTCACGAATGGCTTTGATGGCGTCGTCGACCTTTGTCCCCGCCACGAAACGGGAGGCGGTGTCCCACGCAAACTTCCAATTCATAACCATGTTCTGCGCCCAAGCGGCTTTGGAAAGATAGATCAAGAATGAGCGAAGCATAAGTGCCCTTTCTCGCGAATAAGCTGGAGCTATTCTAGCACAAGTGACCAAAGTGGTTGTGTTATACTTT
>JAJYOH010000466.1 GCA_021796315.1 Chloroflexota bacterium | reverse complement strand
GTTTTTTGCTGATCCACTGCGATATCGGCGGACGATTGAGAATCTGTTTTGAATGGGATGGGACGTTGTGCCAATACAATTGACTCGGACACGCGCACGACGCGGATTTGTCCGTTCTGTGGCAGCGCTTCATTCTCGGACGGCTGGCTGTAGTCCAGTCCGATGAGCGGAATCCCAGCTTCGGCCAACGCGCCGCCAACCGTCGAGGCCGACGAACGGATTTGAATTTGTTTGCCGTCAACTGCGACAGTCAATTCTTTCGACGGCGTGTACGTGATCGTCATCCCACTTGTGATGGGTGTGTCCGCAGGCGGATTGATTTGATCCGCCGTGAAAAGTTGAGCGCCTGTTTCTATCAATGCTTCGCCAACGGTATCCGCTGTGGTTTGAATTGTCTTACCGTTGATCGTTAGGGTCGTCGCGTGTTTGATTTGAAGTGTATGTGCGCTTGCAGGCGGAAACGCCTGGTCGAGCTGAATCGCTTCGCCGTTCAGCCACACGCGGTCCGCAGGCGAAAGAGTAAGTCCGGCTTGCGCGATGATCTTTGCCGGAGTTCGTTCACTTGTTGAAATTGTGTGAACCTGGCCGTTATCAAGAATGGTTATGATGGTCGGAGTTTGCGGCTGACACGCGAGCAGAAAAAGTAAAGCAGCGGGAGCCAGCCAGCGAAGATGCTTCATAGCGGTAATTATAACGTGCGGCGATTGTTCAAATGCTCGAAAAAACAACGCAAAGACGCGAGGGCTCAAAGTCCAAAAATTTTCTTCGCGTCATCGCGCCTTTGCGTTGCATCTTTGCATCGCGTTTTCCTCCTCGAGGATTTCGCAAGCACGACCTACAATTGTTCAACTTTGCCATCTTTGACATTCCACACATCCGATGCAAACCGTTCGATGAAATATCGGTCATGGACAACGGCAAGGACTGTCCCTTTGAAATTATTCAAAGCCTGCTCGAAACGCGCACGTGAGGGAATGTCGAGATGGTTGATCGGCTCATCGAGCAACAAAAATGTGCAGCCTTGCGCGACGAGCAATCCAAGTTGCAGACGGGCGCGTTCGCCGAAGGAAAGTTCACGTGTGGGGCGGAGCGGATCATCATCTTCGAAGAGAAAATAATGCAGGAAGTTTCGAGCTTCGGTCTCGTTGAACGCTGCGACCGATTGAATTGTTTGCAGCGCGCTCAAAGTCGGGTCAAGCAATTCCTGCTCCTGCGCCATGTATCCGAGCTTGACGGATGGGCCGAGCTTCAAGTTTCCTGATAGCGGTTCGAGTTTGCCTGCAATCGTTCGGACAAGCGAGGTCTTGCCCGCACCGTTTGGTCCCGTCAGCGCGATGCGTTGTCCGACTCGGATGTGAAGATTCAAATCGGTGAGCAGAGGCTGTGATTTGTCGTAACCAACGGACAAATTCTCCATTGCCAAAACATTTTTGCTCAAATCTTTCCCGATCTCGAATTCAAGCTTCATTTGCCAGGACGGTTTTGGCTTGTCCACGCGCTCATCGGAATCGAGATAACGCTCCAATTTCTTTTCCCGTGACAATGCTTTCCTCGCGACTTTCTTTGCATAGCGTCGCACGCCGGGCTGGCGCGAAGTTGTTGTGATCTCGACGTGGCGAGCCTGTTCTTTGGTGCGAGCGATATCTTGCTTGATGCGCCGGATTTCAGCTTCCTGGTCGCGCCATACAGCCCATTGCTTGTTTTGCTCTTTGAGATGTTGTTCGATGTAATCTGTGTAGTTGCCCGCATATTGACGGATCGTATGTGTTTCAGGATTCAGATCGAGGATGGACGTGACAGTGTTATCGAGAAATGCCCGGTCATGCGAGACGATGAGCGCGGCGCCGTCAAACGAGTTGATCCAATCTTCGAGCCATTCCAGCATTTCGATGTCAAGATGATTGGTTGGCTCATCGAGCAGAAGCAAATTCGGCTCTTGAATTAAAACACGTGCCAGCATGAGACGAGTCTTTTGTCCGCCGCTGAGATGAGAGACGCGTGTTTCAAGCGAAATACCCGCAAGACCAAGTGGTTCCAAGATGCTGGAAAGTGGAAAGTGGGGAGATGAAAGACGCGCAAGAGCGGAGTCGTATTTGGCTTGAAGATTTGAGTCGTTTGGGTCCGACGATAATGCCGTGGCAAGGAACGCGACGTCAGATTCGAGTTCATCAGGTTTAGCGGAAGCAATTCCGAGGGCGGATTGAAGTGTCTGCATATCGGTGAAGTCCATGCCTTGAGCGAGATATCCGATCCGCAAGTTTGGACGCGTCGAAGCGACCGTCCCCGAATCTGGAGATTCGTGTCCGGCGAGGATGCGCATGAGAGTCGTCTTGCCGCAGCCGTTTGGACCGATGAGGCCGAGGCGTTCGCCGTCGCTGATGCTGAACGATATGTCTTGAAGGATGGGCTGGATGCCGTAGGTTTTGTGGAGGTGATGAGCGGTAAGCATATTGAACCTGTAGTTTGGTGAGAGACTTGACATGTCTTTTCGTGTTGCTGTCTCTCGTAACTTCTGCGTGGACTAGGATCATGGTTGATCGCCATCTCGCGGAGACATGTCAGGTCTGGTGAATTAAAAACAAAAACCGAGGGCTTTGCCCTCGGCTAGAATCAAAATAGAATCGTAGCGGGTCATGCCCTAAAGATCTTGATTGGCTACAGGTTGTTGATCATGCAATTCGCTCCTACTGATTACGGACAAGGAAATTATATCATTCGTTGAATATTTGATGTTATCGTTGGTTGGGCGAGAGTATCTAAACTCGATGTGATACGCTCAACCGCAGTGTGTCATTCTGAGGAGCGAAGCGACGAAGAATCTCTGGTTTTTTCCTAAAATTGCATCCTGATTGGGCAAAACGAGACCCTTCGCTGACACTCACATCGTCCCGATGTCCTTCGGGAGGGTAACATACCATCAATTCAGGTTTAGATACTCCCGGTTGGGCTGGGGGGTGGAGAGGCTGGGCTAAAATATAAGGATGATAAAGTGTCCGAAGTGTTTCAATACGGAGCGGCAGAATAAAGCAGGCAAGACGGAAGCGGGGAGTCAAGGGTATCGCTGTATGTTCTGTGGGAGTAAATACACGTCTGAAAAGAAAAGGCATGGATATGAAGACAAAGTCAGCGCGGCGAGGAATATCGCCAGCGGCAGCCAGGCGCTCCAGTGTTTTCATTGCGTAGTTTCTTTCCGCTTCATTTCCCAATCACCATTTGTTCATGATGGCTTCCCACTTTGCCCATTCTGTCGGATGATCCCTTCTGGCAATTCGCTTGCGCCAAACTTTCCACGTCACGCCGAAGAGCCAAATCAGTCCGATAAGTATTTCCCAAGCTTGAAAAGTAGACTGTGGTTGAAGGATGAGAATTGCTCCAATAACCAAGAAAGGGCTGCCGACCAAAAAACCACCTGTAACGTAGAATTTGAATCTGTTTAATCGCCAGGCATAGAATCCATAGCCAATCTCATAGAGTCCGAACAAGATGGTTGCGGCGATCAAGATGACATTACCCGCGGGTGTGTTCATTTGCTAAAAATTATGGCATGCCCAACAGAGAAGATTATCTTTATTTCTCGTTATCGTCTTCGCAAAAATCTTCTAAGCTGTTAGCTTTTTCAAGCGACTCTTTGCCTTCGGTGTATGAGAAATAGATCAATCCAATGGCGCCGATGGAATCGATAAACCCAAAACCAGTAAATTGATAAATTAGACTGGCTGCCAATAGAACCAGCGACATGTAAATGCAGACCATCGTGCAGTTCGCATCGGCGAGTATTGGTGCGGAGTTGAGCGTGTGTCCGACTTTGCGTTTGCCGGCCAACAACAGCCACATCGCGGAAATGGAAATCAGTGAGATGATGAGTCCTGCTAAAGTAGTTGTCGGTTTATGTCGGGTGACGAAGTTGTAAATGGCTGTTACAAGCAGACCAGTCGCGAGCAGATAAAAACTCCAGCCCGTAATTCGCAAAGCAGTTCTTTCAAATTGTCCGCGCGACGTATCGGGATTTTGCCGGATGCGGATCACCATTGCGAAAATCCCGATGCCCGACATGACTTCGATGAAACTATCCACACCGAAGCCGAAGAGAGTTAGCGCTTCATCATGCGCGCCGAAGTAAACTGAAACAAGTCCTTCCAATAAGTTGTAAACGATGGTGAGGATCGCCAGCCAGAGAGCGTAATTGTAGAAACGATTTTGTTGCGATTCTTGTGTTATTGAAGTCATGTCAGCATCTTTAGAGTTCTGAGCACAATATATGTGATAGATGCAAATGCCAAGATCAATAATCCGCTTATCGTGACGGATAAACCTATTTTATATGACAACGGCTCATAACGGAATTCGACTCGATGAAAGCCGGGCGGCACGGTCACCGCGCGGAACGCATAATCGGCGTGCAGAATCTTGGCGGGCTGGCCATCCACGTAAACATTCCAGCCGGGATAATAGGTGTCCGATAAAACGACCCAGCCAAGCCGTGAGAATGACGCGGCGATCTCGACGTCGTTCGGCGTATAGCTCATGATCTGCGCGTAGGTCAGCGGATAAGATGTAGACGGCGTTCCAGGCGGGGACGAAGGAGTGGTCAACCCAGCCAAATCACTTTGTTCCAGGATGACGGTTTTCGTCGGGTCAAAACTGGGCGACATCACCGCGGCCAATGCGGTATTTGGATCGGGAGCCGACGCGGCTGAAGTCACAGCCCAAACGCGGCTTGGCGGAAGTGTTGTTGACGCAAGGTGAGTTGTTTGTCCATTGATGCCGGTGATGATCGTGCTAACGTCCATGAGCTGCAAGACTTTTGCCGGTGCGCCATTCCAAAGAGCCATTGTAAATTGTGTGTAGCGTTCATCGGTTAGCGGATCGTAATCGTCCACGGCATAATAACCGTCCATCATGTTGGTATTTGCAATGTGCAAGGTGCGCGCTTCGGTCGAAAGTGTGGGTGAACCAAAATAGTTATAGTCAAGATAATAATCATATTTGTACTGCCGCGCATCATAAATACGATATGTGGCCGTTCGTGGTGTTGCGGGAGCGGCATAAAGACTGCGCGGCCCCGCGGGATTCAGACCCCAATTGGCGA
>JAJYOH010000465.1 GCA_021796315.1 Chloroflexota bacterium | reverse complement strand
AATAAAGGACGCAGGCGACGCAAGATCAAAGGAATCAAAAAACGGTGCAGATGATCCTGCACCGTTAAATATATGTTTGTTTTTCATAATGCGCCGATTATACCCATCAAATTTTTCAAAAGAAACCATGTTATAAGTTGTCAACATTATGATAACCATTGACGAGATCATCCGTAGTAAACGCAAATCCATCGCTCTGATCGTGGAGCGGGATGGACGGTTGGTTGTGCGCGCTCCTCGCCGGGTGAGCCAGGAATTCATTCATGCTTTTGTGAACGAAAAAGAAAGTTGGATTATCAAAAAGCAGACAGAATTCAAGTCCACGCACCCGAAGTTTGCGCCAAAGGAATTTGTGGAAGGCGAGGGGTTCTGGTATCTGGGGAGGCTTTATCCTTTGACATTTAGTGAACAACACAGACCGCGTTTTTTTCTGGATGGGAGCTTTGTCCTATCCCGGACGGCTTACCCCAAGGCCCGCGCGGTCTTTGAGCGCTGGTATCGAGAACAGGCGCTGCAAATCATTCCGGAGCGGGTCGAGCATTATGCGGCAAAATATGGTTTTACCTATAAACAGATCAAAATCACCTCTGCGCGCACGCGCTGGGGGTCGTGCAGTACGCGCGGCGCACTGAGTTTTGCCTGGCGGCTCATCATGTCGCCCATGGATGTGGTGGATTATGTTGTTGCGCATGAACTGGTCCATCTGCGAGCACACAACCACTCCAAGGATTTTTGGGGCAGGGTCGCAGAGATTATGCCGGATTATAAAGAAAAGGTGAAATGGTTGAAGGTCCATGGACATTTATTGACATTGGATTGATGATTTAGCGGTATTTTTTCTTTAAGAAAACACCTTTAGCGCGCCTTGCGAAGAAGACACCGATCATCCGAATAAGAAAAATGGAGACTGAAATTGTGGATAAAAATTCTTACACCGGCGGCATGAAACTAACCCCCCTTTTCTCATTGCTGCTCTTATTTGCGGCGGCCTGTGGATCTCTCCCCCAGGTTGTTGTTACCCCGGCGGCTCCGGCCAGCCCGACCCTCACTCCAATTCCGACATTGACGCTCGCGCCCGCGACACCAAGCCCGGTTGCTGTTTCAACATCCGCGCCGGTTTCGAGCACTGTGTTGGTAGATATAGCGGCAGACAATGTGATTTTACGTTCCAATCCGGGGAAGCTTTTTCCTGCCATTCGTACGATGAGCAACAAAGAAACGCTGATGGCTTTCGGCCGCGCGCCCGGTGACGGTTGGCTCTTCGTCAAAACCTCCAACCATCAGGCCGGCTGGGTCTCGGTCTCCTTCGTGACCATTGCTCCGGCCGAGATGGGATTGCTGGCCGTGATCGAACCGACGGATGCACAGGTGATTCACGGCAGCGTGGCAGATATCAATCACGACCCGATCGGTGGCGTCGGTTTTGCCTTGGTGCACGGCCAGACGCGGGATGACGCTACAACCAATGCGAGTGGTGATTTCTACTTTTACTTGCCCCAATCTGCCAGCGGGATGTGGCAATTAGGTTATGTTTCATTGGCTTGCACGAGCAACATTCGAGTTGGCAGTTGCCAATGTCCCACCGTTTCGTGCGGCCAGCCCAATCCGCCTTCTACGATGATCAACCTGCCCTTGCAGGAAGCATTGAACTTTGTTTGGAAATAAGAATACACATCTCACCTTGTCCAATTATAAAACGCTACAAAAAAAGTCCGCCGAGTTCTGAAAACCCGGCGGACTTGGCCCTGTTCAAAATGCGATTATTTCATCCGTTATTTATGATACCTAGAGCGGTAAACCATCCATCCAATCTAACCTGAATGAAATATCCGATTGCCAGGATGAGTAACACATACAGACCGGTAGTCAGCCAGTTGCGCGTGAGTCTGCGAGTCAGGAAGTCCCGCCCACGCTCGCCGAAGAGCACCAGCATCATGCTTGATGAAAACGTGAACAGGAATAGATAAATCCCAAAAGGCGAGTAGCTGACGGTTGTCTCACCTTGGAAGACATCGTAAATGGGCAGGTAAACTAAATAGCCGCTGATGACCAGCCCAATCAACAATATCCACAATCCTAGTGTTCTAGCCTGGCGATTCTCTGTCTTTAGATTTTCTAACTGCATATAGCCTCTGCCATCAAAATGGAATTATTAAGCGTTGATCCAAAGGATTAATCGGACTCGAAGGTCTTCTTAGCGCGCGTCCGTTTGACTTCAGATCGGTTCTTCTTGGATTGTAATCGCTTCTCTCTCGACCCGGCAGTAGGCCGCGTTTTCCTGCGCGGCTTTGGCGCTTCGAGTGACTTCTGTGAGAGCGTGACGAATCGCTCGATGGCATCGGCGCGGTTTTGCTCCTGCGTCCGAAAGCGACGCGCTTCGATGATTAGAATGCCTTCGTTTGTCACGCGCTTGCCTGCCAATTTGACAAGCCGTGCTTTGACATCGATTGGCAGGGAATCATTTTCCCAAATATCAAAACGCAATTGTACCGCCGTCGCCACCTTGTTGACATTTTGTCCGCCGGGGCCTGCCGCGCGGATGTAATCAAAGGTCAGCTCGCGTTCGTCAATTTTTAGAGATGGGGAAATTTCAATCATGGGCCAAAGTATAACCCCCTCTGCTGCTAACGCAGCACCTCCCCCAAATCCAAAGGATTTGGGGGAGGCAGGCGGGGGCTAGAACATCAGGCTGTTGATCTTGTCGATCATGGCGGGAGCCGGTCTGAGGTCCGCTTCGGCGAGGCGATTGAGCGGCGTATTGGTCAGGTTGTAAGTATCGGTCAGCGCGGGCTTGCTGGTGTCCACATACAGAAGTCCGGTGATAAGCCAGTTGTTGCGCTCTGCCTCTTCCATCACGCGCAAAGCCTCGAAGCGATTGGCCGGGTCGTAACCTTTATCGAGATTCTTCAGGATCACGATCGAACCATCGTGCATGCTTACTTCACGCACCTCGCCCTCTTCCATTTCGCGCTCGAGAATGATCTCATTGCGCGGAGCGATGTACGTGATGTCGTGCAGAGGCTCTTCATGATCCTTGCCCCAGGCATAAGAATGGAAGGTATTATCCTGGTTGTTGAAGGTCACGCACGGGCTGATGATGTCGAGCAAGGCAGTGCCATTGTGGGCGAGGGCGGCCTTGAGCAATTCTTTGACCTGCTTAGGGTTGCCCGCGAAAGAGCGCGCCACGAAGGTCGCGTTGGAAGCGAGCGCTTCCATGCAAATATCAATCGGCATGTATTGATTGACACCCTGATGCTTGAGGCTCAATCCGACCTCAGACGTGGCCGAGAACTGGCCTTTGGTGAGTCCGTATACGCCATTGTTTTCAACGATGTAAACCATGTTGACGTTGCGGCGCATAATATGTTTGAACTGGCCCATGCCGATGCTGGCGGTGTCGCCATCGCCGGAAACGCCCAAACCTTTGATGTGATGATCGCCAAACAATGCACCGGTAGCGATGGACGGCATGCGTCCATGCAGGCTGTTGAAGCCGAACGCACGGTTCATGAAATAGGTCGGTGATTTGCTCGAACAACCGATGCCGCTGAATTTGACTACGTTCTCTGGCACAATGTTCGTTTCATAAAGTGCGGCGATGATCTGATTCGAAATCGAGTTATGGCCGCAGCCCTGGCAGAGCGTGCTGGGCGCACCGCGGTAATCATTTTTTGTGAGGCCGGCCAGATTTACCTGTACATTTACGCCAGCCATAGGAAGAGTTTCAGTCATGGTAGTCTCCTTGTTTATCCGCTAAACTTTTCGGATCAGGATTTATTTTCTTTTGGATTTGGTCTTTGTCTTTACGGACGAGACCTTGTGTGTCGCAACTTTCTTCGACTTGGGAGCGGCCACCGTTTTCTTTACTTTTTCTTTGGCTGGAGATTTTTTCGCAACGCTGATGGCTTTGACCGTTACCGGATTTTTGTACTTCGCCAAAATTCCTTCGCGTACCCACCTGGCGGAGGCAGGCAGCCCGTCGCCGAACGCCACAGATTTGAAGCGTGTGCCGTATTCGGGATAATCCATTTTTAGCAATTGATCCATCTGACCATCGCGGTTCATTTCAACTACGAAGATCTGATCATACTTTTTAATGAAAGCCGTGACCTCGTCCGTGAAGGGCATGGCGCGCACGCGTAGGAAATCCGTTTTTATTCCATGCTCAGTTGCAAGTTGATGTCGAGCTTCGAGCACCGCGGCCTCGGTCGAGCCGAAGGCGATGATGCCAACCGTCGCTCCGTTCATTTTATGCAGAACCGGCGCGGGGATGTATTGCTTGGCAGTCTCGTATTTCTTCTTGAGTCTGTCCATATTTTTCAGCCAGACCGGAGCTTCTTCGCTGTACTTGGCATATTCATCGTGACCTGTGCCGCGTGTGAAGTATGAACTCAACGGACTCTTATTGCCTGGCACGGTGCGATAGGTAATGCCGTCACCGTCCTTATCGAGATAACGTCCCCAGCTGCCTTTGATCTCTTCGAGATCTTTCTCCCATAAAACTTTGCCGCGATCCATCGGCGTATTTGGATATTGGAATGGCTTGCTCATCCACTGGTTCATACCCATGTCGAGATCGCTCAACACAAAGACCGGAGTCTGCAAACGCTCGGCAATATCGAAAGCCTTCCAGCCGAACTCGAAGCATTCGTCCACGCCGCCGGGCAGCAAAATAACGGATTGAGAATCGCCGTGACCGATGAAGGCCACGAAGGTCAAGTCGCCCTGGGATGTGCGCGTCGGCAAACCGGTCGAAGGGCCGATGCGGGTCACGTCCCAGATCACGACCGGAACTTCGGAATAATAAGCCAGGCCTGCGAACTCGGTCATCAAGCTCAAGCCCGGGCCGGATGTGGAAGTCATGGAACGAAGTCCGCTCCAGCCTGCGCCGATGGACATACCGATTGCGGCCAGTTCATCTTCTGCCTGGACGACGGCGTAAGTGTGTTTGCCGTCTTGGCGCTGGCGGAGTTGGGGCAGATAATCGTTCAACGCTTCGGCGAGGCTGGTGGCCGGTGTGATTGGATACCATGCCGCGAATTGCACACCGCCAAAAATGGAGCCGAGCGCCGCGGCAGTGTTGCCGTCCGCC
>JAJYOH010000464.1 GCA_021796315.1 Chloroflexota bacterium | reverse complement strand
TGACACCACGCGCCGACATTGTGTGGCTGAACATAACAGATTCACCGGACGAGATCCGGCGCAAGGTGGCTGAGTGCGATTATTCGCGCTTCCCCGTTTGTCAGGATAGCCTTGACACGATCCTCGGCATTATCAAAGCGCGCGACCTGCTGGCGCCTCCCGGCTTATCTGGTGAAAACTTTAAACTCAAAGATAAATTGCGGCCCGTGCTTTATATTCCTGAGACCATGTTCGCTTCGCGTGCGTTGGAACTCTTCAAGGAAAAAAACGCCGAGTTGATGCTGGTGATTGACGAGTTTGGCAGTTTGCAGGGAATCCTGACCCTCAATGACATTATCGAAGAGATCGTCGGCGACATTGAAGTAGAGCCGCAGGCCACGCAGCGGCAGGACGGTTCGTGGCTATTGGACGGCATGCTGCCCGTGGACGATTTCAAAGAACTCTTCGCGCTGACCAAAGTTCTGCCGCATGAAGATGAATATGAAACGCTTAGTGGCTTTGTGATGATGTCGCTTGGACGCGTGCCGCAAGCCAGTGACCACTTTGAATGGGGCGGCATGCGCTTCGAAGTGATGGACATGGATGGACATCGCGTGGATAAAGTATTGGTGATGACGTTACCGCCTCGTTCCCCGACCCAGCCAATCAAAGAGCCGAAGAAATAAACCTGCCCCCTAAGGATTTAACGCAAAGGTGCAGGGTCGCAAAGAGTAAAAAAGAAATCCAGGTGTCTGCGCGTCCTTACATTGAAATTTATAGAAAGGCAGAGCAGTTGAAAATATGAACGCACCCTCTTTCTCTTCGCGCCGCTCGCCCGTCTTCGGACGCGGCGGAATGGTAGCGGCTTCTCAGCCGATGGCCGCCGCGGCGGGAATTGAGATTCTCTCGAAAGGCGGCAACGCGGCAGACGCGGCAGTAGCTGTCGCCGCGGCGCTCAATGTGACCGAGCCAACCTCCACGGGCATTGGCGGGGATATGTTCGCGCTGTTCTTCGATACGCGCACAAAACAAATCAGCGCGTTGAACGGGTCGGGCCGCGCGCCTGCTTCACTTACTCTTGAACGATTGAAAAAAGAAGGCGTGAACGAACTGCCTCCCTACCACGCGTATACAGTCACCGTGCCCGGCGCGTGCGCGGGCTGGTGTGACCTGATCGAAAAGCACGGAACAAAATCAATGGCGGAAATTCTTGCTCCTGCGATCAAGCTTGCCGAAGAAGGTTTTCCCGCCGCACCGATGACATCTTATTTCTGGCAGCGCGGCGCACAGAGGCAACTTGAGTCCGCGCCGAACGGGATTGAATTGACAATTGACGGACGAGGCCCACACGCCGGAGAGATTTTCAAAAATCCCGGGCTGGCGCGCACGTTCAAAAAAGTGGCCGAGGGTGGCAAGAATAGTTTCTATCAAGGCGAGATTGCAGGAGCCATTGCGTCCGTGTTGAAGCAAGCTGGCGGATGCCTGACGATCGGCGATCTCGCCGCGCATGTATCCACATGGGAGACGCCTATCAGCGTAACCTATCGCGGCTATCGCGTGTACGAATGCCCGCCCAACGGGCAGGGCATCACAGCCTTGATCGCGTTGAATTTGCTGGAAGGTTTTGACCTTTCCAAACTTGATGCGCTTTCAATTGACCGTCTTCATCTCGAAATCGAATCCATGCGTCTGGCTTTTGCGGATGCGCGCTGGTATGTTTCCGATCCAAAGTTTTCAAATATTCCCATCGCCGGACTTCTCTCGAAAGAATATGCAAACGAACGCCGCAAATTAATTGATCCGCGCCGCGCAACGATTGACCAGAAACGCGGCACGCCGGTCAGTTCCTCTGACACGGTTTATTTCAGCGTGGCGGATAAATTCGGCAACGCCTGTTCGTTCATCAACAGCAATTACATGGGATTCGGAACGGGTATCGTTCCGAAAGGCTGGGGATTTACACTCCAAAATCGCGGACACAATTTTGATCTTGATTCGAATCATCCCAACGCGCTTGCGCCGCGCAAGAGACCTTATCACACCATCATCCCGGCTATGGCCACGCGTGAAGCGGACGGCTCGCTGTTCGCCTCTTTCGGCGTCATGGGCGGATTTATGCAACCACAGGGACACATGCAGATCTTCGCGGCGCTCGTTGATAGCGGACTCGATCCCCAAGCCACGCTTGATTTGCCGCGTTTTTGCATCGACGATGGAACGTCTGGCGGCGCGGTATCTTTGGAAGAAGGAATTCCAGTCGAGATCATGGCCGGTTTAACGGAGCGCGGCCACCGGGTTCAGAAAGTGGCGGGCTGGGAACGCGCCATGTTCGGCCGAGGACAGATCATCCTACGCGATCCGCAAAGCGGGGTCTTATGCGCGGGAAGTGATCCGCGCGCGGATGGTCTTGCAATCAGTTTAATCTAGGAGGCGAATATGTCTGCTTACGTGATCGTGGATATCGAAGTGCTTGACCCGGAAGGCTACAAAGAATATGTCAAGGTCGCTCCGGCAACAGTAACGTTGTACGGCGGTCGCTATATTGCGCGCGGCGGGAAAAATGAAACACTCGAAGGCGACTGGCACGCCAAGCGATTGATCATCCTTGAATTCGAGAACAGCGAAAAGGCAAAAGCGTGGCTGAATTCGCCTGAATACGCACCGGCGCGTGCCATGCGGCATAAATATGCAAAATCAACTATGGTTGTTGTCGAAGGCGTTTAGGTTGGCGAACGTTGGAAAGTGTAGTCATGCCCATTTGACCTGCATGGTATAATTTTCGCCCGTATGACACCCGAACCTACTTCCCAAAAGACCAAGGTCTGCCCGACATGCGGAACGCGGCTTTCTGAAACCGCCGCGCGTTGTCCCGTCTGCGGAATGGACCTTGGCCATAAATCAAAAACTTCGGCCCCGGCCAAGCGCGTCGAACAATCCGTGGAAGCTGCGCGCATGCCGGAAGTGACCCTCAGCCTGCCCATCGCTTTGGGCTTGTTGGTGCTGTTCCTTGTAGTCGGCGCAACCGTTGTTTATGCCGGATTGAGCGCCACCAAACGCGTAATTACCCCGACGCAGGTGCCGACTCAAACCGAAACGCCGACTGCCTCGGCTACGCCGACCGACACACAACTGCCAACACTGGCGCCGACTGCCACTCTCCAACCGCCGTTTGATTACACGGTCGCGGCAGGCGATACGTGCGGAGGCATTGCGGTCACCTTTGGCGTGAACGTGCAAAGCATCATCATTCTCAATAACCTTTCAGCGCAGTGCACCAATCTGGTTGTGGGCCAGAAGTTAAAGATCCCCTATCCCACGCCCACCGCTTTGCCAGTGGCGACTGATACACTTCAGCCGGCGGATGCAACCAAAGCGGCCTGCGATAAGGTCAATGTGACCGTGCAGGCCAACGACACACTTTCCAGTATTGCGGCAAATTACGCCGTGCCCCAGCAGGCCATTAAAGATTTCAATGGCCTTTCATCCGACAATGTGTTTATTGGGCAAACAATTGTTGTTCCGCTATGCGCGCGTGCCGCAACCGCCGGACCAACACCTACCGCGACCATCCCGCCGCCTTATCCAGCCCCGAACCTGCTCCTGCCTCCGGACGGTGCAGCCTTCACCCTCGCCAATGACGTGGTCAGCCTGCAATGGGCATCCATTGGCACGCTGCGCAATGCCGAGTTCTATCAGGTAACCATCGAAGATGTGACCGCCGGCCAGGCCAACCGCATTGTGGATTACGTCGCCGACACCAAATACATCGTGCCGACTTCGTTCCGCCCGAATGATAACGTGGCTCACGTCTTGCGCTGGTGGGTCGCACCGGTGCGACAGGCTGGCACGGACGATCAGGGCCAACCCATATACACCTCCGCCGGAGCAGCCAGCGATAAACGAGTCTTCACCTGGGTCGGCGCGGCAGTCAAGGCCACGCCCACTCCCTGATTCCGATCTGCTCCTTATCCGGACTTCGAAGACAATCACGGCTTCGGAGTCTTTTTTGTTCTTGCAATCCATTCTGTTAGGTTGTAGTATAGATTCATCTTCTACAGGAAAGCGGCGTAATGGACGTCAAATACTGGAACGATTTTGCAGATGAATATGATGAGTTTGTGATCGACGCGTTCACCTATGGGCGGCTGAATACCATCGCTGCAACGCTG
Source organism: Chloroflexota bacterium (assembly GCA_021796315.1). Next base: position 958 of record JAJYOH010000464.1, on the reverse strand, counting down.
GAAAAATATGCATCGCCGGAATTGGATGTCGCCGATTACGGATGCGGTCCCGGCAAGATACTCCCCTTTCTCGCGCAGAAATTCCAGCAAGTGTATGCTTATGATTTTTCAAACAAATTGCTGGACGGTGCAAGGCAACGCTGTAAGGAATTAAAGAACGTCGAGATCGCCCAGGCCGATCTTTCCAAACCCGTTGATGATTTGCCAATGGTGGATGTACTCGTTACACTCAACGCGATTATTATGCCGGACGCCAATCTCAGGCTGCGGTTCATGCGGGGCATGGCATCGCGCATCAAACCGGGCGGGCACTTGGTCATGAACGTCCCTGCTGTAGAGTCGCTTTTATACAGTGCATTCCGCGAGACCGAATGGTACCGCAAACAAGGTTTTACTCCCAAGAAGGCTGAGTTCCAAACCGACATCAGCTCGCTGAGCGGACCGCGTATGTTGGCGCAGGGTGTGATGTACCGCGGCACCGAACCGACCAAGCATTACCTGCGCGAAGAATTGGTCGTGCTGGTGCGCGACGAAATGAAACTCGATCTGATCGATATCGTCAAGATGGAATACGATTGGGCGACCGACTTTGAAGACGACGACATTCCCGACTGGATGGGCGAACCCTATCCGTGGGATTGGCTGGTCATTGCCAAAGCAAAATGACAGACTTTACAGAAAAGGAAAACCGTCATGAAAATCGTTCTAAACGCTTTAGCGGTTCTGTTTATTTTGGCAGGCGGCATTTGGTTCCTGCAAGGCGTCAACGTGCTCCCCGGCAGTTTCATGACTGGCAATCCGCAATGGGCCATCAATGGCGGCATTATGATCGTGATTGGCGCAGGTATCTTGTGGTGGGCAAATCGCCCCTGAAAAAAGAATGGATGAGAGCATTCAGATCGGCGAACGCGTAAAGATATTCCTCGACTTTAAATTTAGAACGAATAGCGGCTGGTTC
>JAJYOH010000463.1 GCA_021796315.1 Chloroflexota bacterium | reverse complement strand
TCAAGGTTTGATCTCAACTTATGCCGCGGCGATTGAAAAAGCCTTTACGATAATTGGACAGGTATTCATCAATAATATTCTTCCAGCGATACTGGGCTTGTGGAATGTTGTTTCTCCCATCTTAAGTGGATTGGTCACTTTGATATTGGGAACAGTGAAACTATTTATGCAAATTTCACTTGGCGATTGGGCTGGCGCGTGGAATACATTGAAAGAGACCGTCGTGAGTGTGGGAATGGCACTTGGCACTGCCGTTATAAATCTTTTGAACTGGATTGCTGGTTTATTCGGCACATCTCTTTCTGGAATTGGGCAATGGTGGAGTAACACATGGAAAGGATTATTGACAAACCTTCAGACTATTTGGGGAAATATCACAGGCTGGTTTTCAGAAGCAAGTAACGCAGTGATTTCACCATTCGCACAACTCTGGGAAAATGTTCTATTGCCCGCTTTGCAGGCAGTCTATAATTTCCTTGGACCATTTATAAATTTATGGAATGCCATCGGTGATTTGTTTTCTACAGTTATCGGCATAGCGCTTACCGCGGTCGCTGGAATTTGGCAGAATGTTCTTTTGCCTGCAATTATGCTTGTTGTAGACTTCATTGCAGGAATTGCAATGGCTGTGTGGGATCGCTTATTAGTTGCTTGGAATTTGATCTTGGATATAATCTTGTCAGTTACAGCCGTAATTATCAGTGCCCTAAGAACGGCTTGGCAACCAATTGCCGATGCAATTGACGTAACGCGAAGCTCTGTTGAAAAAGTATCGGGATCAATAAGTACTACATTGCAATCTGCTTGGAGCGGACTTGTTTCGTATTATCAATCTAACATAAAACCTATGTTCATTTGGCTGAATGAATATATTGGCAAGAATGTCTACGATTCATGGAACAACATCATCACGATTATTAATGGCGTTACTGATTCAATCAAAACGCTGACGAGTAATTTGAAAGGCCTAAAACTTCCAAGTTGGATGACACCTGGTTCGCCTACGCCATGGGAATTAGGTTTATTAGGTGTTGCCGATGCCTTGCATATTCTTTCAAATGCTAAGTTGCCGTCGTTTTCAATGGCTCTTGGTGGACTTCAGCCGGCGCTGGCAAATGCAGTCTCGATGCCAGCGGTGAGCGTGCCCGCGGTCAGCGGCGCGGCGGCCACTGGAGGAAATACATCCAGCGAACTGATGAGAGATTTTCAGGATGCGTTGAACGAATTCAACATGCGGCTGCGGACATTGCCGGACGACCTGGCGCGCTCGAATAATTCCGTGTTGACTAAGATCGCGCAGAGGGCGTAATGAGCGGCGAACCCATCATCCCAACCCAATTGGTAGAAATGAATTTCGGCACCGCGATCGCGGACATGACCGGCGCTCCGATCCTGGATGAATTGGGCCGGGAGATCCATGATTTCAGCTGGGTAAATGTGACCAGCGACGTGCGCGCCATCGATCCGATCTCCATCCGGCGCGGAAATTTTGGAAACACGCCGCAGGATCGTGTGGCAGATATCGGCACGCTGAAACTTTCACTGGATAACAGCGCGCATAACTCGGCTGGCAAGGTGGGTTATTACTCGCCCGATAACATCAATCGCAGACCAGAATATGCGGACGGGACGCGCGTCCGCGTGAAGTTCACCTACGGCGCGAACAGCCGCTATAAATTCCAGGGACGGGTGCGCTTCAATTCTCCCGATTCTGGCAAGTGGGGCGCACTGCGCGCACCGATCACCGCCGAGGACTGGATGGCGGAGGCCGCCAATACGCCCATGCGCGGGCTGACAGTCCAGATCGGTCAACGCGACGATCAGCTCATCAATACATTGATCAGCATCATGGACAATCCGCCCGCCCGAACAGATTTTTCGACCGGGCCGGATACCTACAACCTGGCATTTACCAATGAGCTCGGCGAAAGCACAATGGTGCAGGCGGTGCTGCAAAAGATCGCGTTGAGCGGCATGGGCCGGATCATGCAGGTCGGCGATTCCACGGGCGGAGAGATATTGCAATATCGCAACCGCAACGACATCAGTTCCTTATCGACGCCGGTGGCGGTTCTCGATAATTCGATGATCAAACTCGACACACGCCGCGATCTGCGAAAACAGATCAAGAAGATCATTGTCACGGTGCATCCCGCTCAAGTTGATGCGGGTAATACGACTGTGCTATTCACTTTGCAAAAACAGATCGAGATTCCCGCCGGTGGACAGGCCAGTTTTATTTGCAGTTACAAAGACCCGAATGGAAACCGGCGCACATCCGCAAAAGACCAGATCACACCCGTGGCTGGAACTGATTTCAATTTCTCGTCATCGAGCGGAATCGGATCTGACTTGAATGGCAGTTTATCCTTTGTCAGTTTCAATCCAGCGGCAGATCAGGCCGATGTGGTGGTGCAAAATAATTCGGGCGTGACGGGTTATTTATGGTTCTTCCAATTACGCGGGCGTGGAATCTACCGCTATGATCCGTTGAGCGTCACACTGATTAATCCGAACGTGAGCACGGGCATCACGTTGACCTATGACATGCCGTATCAGGATGTATACGATGAGGCAGTTGCCATCGCAACTGCACTGATGACATTCTGGAAAACGCTCGCAACGGACGTGATCCAGTTGGAATTCATCGCCAACCGGAACACGACATTGATGAACGCTTTTTTGGATGTGGAACCGGGAACGCTGATCAGCGTTGTTGAAGATGTGACGGGAATCAATAACCTGTTTTATGCGAACGGCGTAGACATCACAAGCTACCAGCAGGCTACAAAAGTCAAGGTGATCTTTTCATTAGTGCCAGCCAAACTGGTTGCATTTTTTATACTTGATCGCGACGGGCTGGACGTTTCCGGCCCTGCATTAAGCTATTAGGAGAATAAATATTATGCCATTGCCCTTCACCCCGCCTAGTTCATATGCCGCGCTTGAGACGCCTTTGGCGTCCACCAAACTCAATCAATTGGTAAATGCGATATTGTCGCTCAAATCCTATGTGGATTTGCTATACCCGGTTGGGAGCATATATATCTCAACCGCGTCGACCAGTCCAGCCACGTTGTTCGGATTTGGCACTTGGGTCGCCGTTCAGGGACGTGTTTTGGTCGGCGCTGGCACAAGTGATGCGGCATATGCCGCCGGTGCGACCGGCGGCGAGAGCATACATACGCTGAGTGCTGCGGAATTGCCAGTCGTTACCGTTGTCCAAAATGCACACAATCACCTGCAGGACGCGCACACGCACACAGAAACTTATTTCGAATTGGAACATGCAGCAATAGGAACTGGTTTTTGGACACAGAACAATGGCGGGGTAAGTCATCAAGAACCAGATATAAGTTCCGTGGCTGCCACAAACCAAGCGGCGGCTGCCACAAACCAAGCGTTTGGCAGCGGCGCGGCACACAATAATATGCCGCCCTACCTGGTCGTTTATATTTGGACTCGCACGGCGTAGAAGGAAAATAAGATGGCTAAATGGGATACGTATTCATTTCTCACTCAAAAACTCGGCAATCTCGAATTTTTAATTCGGGATACAGGCGTCACTTTGCCCGAAAATCAGATCAAACGTCTGAATGATCTTACGTTAGCAATACCAGCGCCCCCGGCATTATTTGAACGTCTGACCAGAATCACCGGCGGAGCATCAGGGGCCAGAACTACATTGGTCATCACGCCTGCGGGCGAGACGATGTGGGTCAACGTGGCAGGAAATCTGCGTATCGTTCCCGTTGCCACATCATTGGATGTTAACACAAGCGCAAACTGGATCACAACAACATACGCAACCGCGGCCAACAGAGCGGGATTGTCATTCAAAATATACGCCATCGAGAACGGCGGCGCAAGCGCGCCGCTGATCCAATGCGATCTAGCGTCCAACGCCGCGCCTGCCAACAGTAGGCTCATTGGCGGTTTCCACTGTCTGTGCGTGGCTGCTGGCACAATTACCGGACATACATTGACGGGATACCTGGCGGGCGATATTCTGCCGCAGTCCGTCTGGGATTTTAAATTTGTCCCGCGCAAGAATCCAGACGGTACATATCGGGATGGGTTTGTTTATGATCCCAAAGACGGAATCTGGAAAGGAATCTATTTGGTGAACACCAGCTACCTATCGCAATACAACACGCCAAAATTGGTCAGCGTGAACTGGATGGATATAACCACATATCTGGGATCGGTTGGCGCACGCCTGCTTAGAGATCGAGAGTTTCAACTGGGTGCAGACGGCTCAAACGAAGGCACGAACATCACAGGCTCGGTGGATACGCCGAACACCGGCGGACATGTCGATACCGCTGGCCGGCGCATGATTAGCAATATCGGGTTGGAGGATTGCGCGGGTTTGATATGGCAATGGCTGGACGAGCAATCGTACCGATATGATGCGTCTACATGGTCATGGAAAAATGTAACGGGAGGCAAGGGTCAATTATACACACAAGACTCCTACGGCGATGTGAAGTTGCTTGCGGGCGGTGATTGGGGTGATGGCGCGAGTTGCGGTTCGCGGGGCCGGCGTGCGGATTTCTTTCGCTGGGCTGCGGCTGCGGATATCGGTGGGCGTGCGGGCGTCGAGCCGGAGTGAAAATGGATTTTACACAGCAATGTGTGAATCAGGCTTTTGTGTTATTGCTTGCAGGCGGTAATTGGGATAATGGCGCGAATTGCAGTTCGCAGAGCCGAAATGCGAATAACTATCGCTGGAATACGAATACGAATATCGGTAGGCGTGCAGGCGTCGATACAGGAATGGCGGCGGGCGTGAAGCAACTCCTGGCTGAACACAAAGACCTTGTCGAAAGGCAAAATACGAAGAAGGAGGACAAGTCTGGTTAGTAGAGCAATCGAAAGCCAGATGAGTCAACCAAGCATGAAAAGATACGGTGATTTATATTCCAAAATAACAGATTTTGACAACATCAGGTCAGCTTATGAAAAGGCAAGAAAAGGAAAACGATGGCAGAAAACGGTTAGGAATTTTGAAGGGAATCTGGAAGATAACTTGCATCAAATACAAAAGATGCTGGTTGATAAAACCTACAAAACTTCTGCTTATGAAACGAAGATAATTCATGAG
>JAJYOH010000462.1 GCA_021796315.1 Chloroflexota bacterium | reverse complement strand
CGATCTGTGGAAATGATCGGCGCGGTGAAATCGGCGCGCGTGACCTGAATGGATTTATCAATGTGCAACCGGCGTTTTTCGGTCTCGGGCCTGCCCCAATCGTAAACGCGATATGTCCAATCGGATGTTTGCTGAACTTCGTAAATGAGCAAACCGGGCCCAATCGCGTGCAGCGTTCCGGCGGGCATGTAAACCGTATCCCCTTGATTCACATTTGCATATTGCACATGCCCGATGATCGTGCCATTGCGGATCGATGTCGCGAGTTCATCGGCTTGCGTACCGGGTTTGAGTCCGGCAATTAGTTTTGCATTAGGTTCTGCGTCCAACACATGCCAGGCTTCGGTCTTTCCAAATTGCCCGGGACCTTCGATCTCGACAGCTTGTTTGTCATTCGGATGGACTTGCAAAGAAAGCCATTGCGCGCAATCCAATATTTTAATGAGCAGCGGAAAACGCGTACCTGTACATGAAACGGGGCGTGTGCCTAATAAAGATTCTTTGAATTCAACCGCCGCTTCGCCCAACGTTTTACCGGCCAGCGCTCCCGACGAAATTTTATCTCCCTCGAAAACCACCCACGCCTCGGCAGTCGGGTTCTGTCCCGGGCGCAGACGGTTCCCGCCCCACACATAATCACGATATTCAGGAGTCGGTTTCAAAAAAGAATTGAGCGTCATCAATTATCTCCATGATACACAGAATATACCCGCAAATGGTCAGTGATGGAAAGGAGTAAAACATAGGCCAAGTCATTCCGGAATTACGAAGATATATGCAAGGACTACGCGTCCACATCACCGGCATCGTTCAAGGCGTTGGCTTTCGGCCATTCGTCTACAACTTTGCCACGCGGCTTGATCTCAAAGGCTGGGTAAAAAATACATCTGCCGGTGTTGATATTGAAGTGGATGGGAAAAAGAAACACCGGACTCTTTTATAAGATCATTACGCGACGAAGCCCCGCCGCTTTCGCGCATCGATGAATTGACCGTTTCCTTCCGATCGATCAATCTTCCTGGCCCCCAAAGCGATAACCAAAGCCGCGATCGTTGTAAATAAAACGAGGGTTTTCCGGATCAGGTTCGATTTTCTGACGTAGATGCCAAACATAGCGACGGACGTGTCCGATCTCGCTGGCGTATTGCGCGCCCCACACTTCCTTGACCAAATCCTTTGGCGAGACCACATCTCCGGCGCGGCGCATGAGAGTCACCAACAGCTTGAATTCGGTCGGAGTGAGAGTCAAAGGCTGGCCGTCGCGCCAGACGCGTTTCAACCGAATGTCCACTTCCAAACCATCGGCGGAGAGCTTACTGTCCGCGGCATTTTCCTGCACGGAACGTCCGAGCACAGCATGCATACGCGCAGACAGTTGAGCAAACGAAAACGGCTTGGTAACATAATCATCCGCGCCCAGCGAGAAGCCATGCAAAATATCCGCTTCATCGCCGCGCGCTGTCAGCATGATGACTGGTACATTACTCACTTCGCGGATGCGCTTGAGAGTTTCCCAGCCGTCTTTTTCAGGCATGGTCACATCCAGCAGAATGATTCCCGGCTGGCGTTCATACATGGAGCGCAGGCCCAGCTTCCCGTTTTCCACAGTGCGGACGCTGTATCCCTGACCGGACAAAAATTCATCGAGCAGTTGACTCAAACCTTTATCGTCGTCGATGATCAACAAGTCGGTCATTCGAGATCATCCTCCGGCGTCTGCGCGACCGGCATGAGGATATAAAACTCTGTGCCGGATGGTGTCCCATTGTTTTTCCAAATGGGGGAAACGAATCCGATCTTTCCGTTTTGCGCTTCGATCAATTTTCTTCCCAGATAAAGTCCCAGGCCCCAACCTTGCGGCGAGCTCTCCTGGCTTTCCAGACGGCTGAAGCGGCCAAAGATTCGTTCGCCCACATCCGCAGGAATACCGGGGCCATAATCCTTGACGCTGATGCGAACGGCATCGTCATTCAATTCTGCACAAAGCTGGATCGGTTTATCGGGCGGTGAATATTTATCGGCGTTGGAGATCAGGTTTCGAATCACCTGCTCGAGATATGTTTCGTCTCCCCAAATCGGAGGCAGGTCAGGCGTGACCTTCCAATCCATTTTGCGCTGGCCGGATGACAGGATGATCGCGGCGGCTTGTTCTATTAAAGGGAGCACGGCCACAGGTCCTAAAGTGATGGCGAGTTTTCCCGCATCCAAACGCGAGACATCTAGGATGGTTTGAACAAAATTCGTCAGCCGCGTGCTTTCTTCCGTCATGATCTCCAATACAGCGCGCGAGCGCGGCGGAAGACTCTCGCTGGATTGCAATGCCAACTCCAGACCGCCGTTCAGGGCGGTCAGCGGCGCGCGCAATTCGTGGCTGACCAGTGCCACGAAATCGGATTTCATTTCATCAAGGTCGCGAAGTTCGGAGTTCAGCCGGTCGAGTTCGGCGTTGCGTTGCGCGAGTTCGGCGTTGCGTTGCGCGAGCGCGGCGGTGCGTTCATTGACTTCGCTTTCCAGGTCGCGATTAAGCCCTTGAACGGTTGCCGTGGCTTTCTTTTCGGCCTCCATCAACTGGCGCATCGAGGAGATGACGAAGGCGATAATGAGCGGCCCCATCAGTCCGAAGATGATCATCTCGCCGTCAAAACCCGGGTCATGCCACTCGCCATCCGGCGCATGTTCCACCAGTTCGAAAACGATGGCTGTAACCGACAGAAACAGGGGCAATGTCCATTGCAGAACACTGAGGTCGAAATAACCTCCTCTGCCCAGCCACGAAAACAATCTGGTTTTCATCATTTGATTATATCCATTATTCCCTGCGCCCGTAATAAACGAGGACACATTTGCGACAGTTTGCGACATCCTTTATACCTGCCCTAATGTTATTCTCAGTTCGTGAGAAAAATCTCAGCCACCTATTAAACAGAGGCCGATAAGCAATGACTGAATTGAATTGGAATCAACGTGACGATCTGACCGAATGGAAAGCACGCCTGGAAGAGCGCGTGCTCGCGCCGTTGCGCGGCACGGGCTGGCGATATTTTGCATGGCTCGCGTTCTTATTGTTGGTGATCGGCTGGGCGCTATACGCTTATAGTCTGCAGTTCGAACACGGGCTGATCGTCACCAACATGCGCGATCGCATCTCATGGGGACTCTACATCGCCAGTTTCGTTTTCTTCATTGGCATCAGTCACGCCGGGACATTACTGTCTGCCATCCTGCGCGTGACAAAGGCGCATTGGCAAATGCCCATTACGCGCATGGCAGAATTCATCACGGGCGTTGCCCTGATGGTCGCGGCGCTTTTCCCGGCCATTGATATGGGAAGGCCGGAACGCATTTTGAACATGGCGTTCTTTGGACGCTGGCAATCGCCGCTCATCTGGGACATTACCGCGATCCTGACTTACCTGACGGGCAGTTTGATCTACCTCTACGTGCCGCTCATCCCCGATTTGGCCCTCTGCCGCGACCGCTTGAGCGCGCAAGCGCCCGCCTGGCAACGCTGGTTTTTCACGACCACTGCCATTGGCTGGAAAGGAACACAAGCACAATGGAACGCGCTCGAACGCGCCATGTCCGTGATGATGATCGTGATCATCCCGGTCGCGGTCTCGGTGCATACAGTCGTCTCTTGGGTGTTTGCGATGACACTGCGCGACACGCTCAACAGCACACTCTTTGGAATCTTCTTCGTAGCCGGTGCCATCTATTCAGGCATTGCCGCCATCATCATCTTGATGGCAGTCCTGCGCTGGGTAATGCACCTGGAAGAGTTCATCACCAAAACCCAATTTGTATATCTGGGCTATTTGATGGCAACGATGGCCGCCATCATGGCTTATATGAATATCTCCGAGTACCTGACAACCGGCTACAAGATGGAGGAGGGAACTCGCTTCCAAATCCAGCAGTTGTTTGTCGGTCAATTTGCATGGCTATTCTGGTTCTATATTTTGGGCGGCATCTTGCTCCCCATCCTCTTGATGATGTCCGCACGCACGCGGACGATCAAGGGCATCATCACCGCGGCAGTGCTGGTCATCGTGGCAATGTGGATCGAACGCTATTTGATCATCGTCGCCGGATTCCGCGTGCCGCTCATGGCGTATCCGCCTGAGAATTATTCTCCGAGTTGGGTCGAGTGGTCCATTCTGGCTGGCGGGTTCGCGTTGTTCATGCTGATCATTTCCGTTTTTGCCAAGCTCTTTCCCGTCGTTTCGATCTGGGAAGTCATCCAGCATCGCGGCCCTGAGCCTAAGGAAACGCCGGCACGGCAGACGATGACTCGCGCGGCGGACAAAGCGATGGCAGGAAAGTAAAACGGCAAAACATAGCGCCTGAAACGCCGTCTCCGCAAGTCTCGATGACGCGCCGCGAAACGTTGAAAGTTCTGGGCGGCATCGCGCTGAGTGCCCTGGCTGGTCCAGCGATTCTGTTTCAGGCTCAAAAAAATCTCAGCGGCGCGGGAACGAGCACGGCGGCTGCGACAACCGGCCAGCGTCTGCGCCGTTGGGCAATGGTCATTGACCTGCGCTACTGTGACGGTTGTCAGTCAGTTGGGAAGCCGCCACAATGTACCGAGGGATGTATCCAAGGGCACTTCGCTCCACAGCCTGTGGAAATGATTCAAGTTTACGAGATGCCTTTACCGGGTGGCGGTACCCAGTTCGTTCCTACGACCTGCCAGCAATGCCAGAACGCTCCATGTCTGAATGTATGCCCTGTCGGCGCGACATTCGCCACACCTGAAGGAATCGTGTTGATTGACCAACAGCGTTGTATCGGCTGTCGCCTCTGCATGGAAGCATGTCCATATGATCGCCGCTTCTTCAACTGGGGCGAGCCGCCCATTCCGGCCGAGGCGGCATTCAGGGAATACAACATTGAATATCAATCACCGCCACAAAAGGGAACAGTGATGAAGTGCTGTTTCGATGCGTATCTTTTACGTTCGGGGCGCCTGCCTTACTGTGCCCAAGCCTGTCCTAACCATGCCCTTTACTTTGGTGACCTGGAAGAGGATGTGGCAACAAACGGTGATCAAGTGGTTAAACTCTCACGATTGTTATCAGAGGATTCGACCTATCGCCTGAAAGAAAATCTA
>JAJYOH010000461.1 GCA_021796315.1 Chloroflexota bacterium | reverse complement strand
GCAAAGTCACAGACTTATCCGGCGGCGAACAACAGCGCGTGGCGCTGGCGCGCGCGTTGGCTCCGCGCCCGCGACTCTTGATGTTCGACGAGCCGCTCGGCGCCCTGGATCGGGCCTTGCGCGAAGGCCTGCTTAATCAACTGCGCGACATCCTGCATCGTACCGGCATTCCTGCCATTTATGTCACACACGATCAGGAAGAAGCCTTTACCATCGCAGATCGCGTGTTGCTTTTGCACGCTGGCCAGATTGTGCGCGCAGGGAGTCCCGCCGAGGTGTGGGGCAATCCGGGGTCTGTGTGGGCGGCGGAATTTTTGGGGTTGGGAAATGTAATTGAAGGTTTGAAGGTTGAAGGTTGGAAAGTTGAAACAAAGTTCGGCATCTTCGACGTGAATTGCGGGCACAAGCATCAGGCGGGAGAAAAAATCCATTTGCTGGCGCGCTCGCTTGAGGCTCGTGCTGAGCAAAGTCGAAGCATCCGGGAAGAAGCGAATATAATTCGCGGCCAAGTCAATGATGTCATCTTCCAGCAGGATCGGTTTAAAGTCACGCTGGATAACGGTCTGTATTTTTATTTGGATGATGAGCCGAAGATGGGGGAGGAGCTTGAAATCAGAGTTAAGATAGAATGTCTGGAATGAACGAGCCGATAATTGTCCTGAAGAAAAATATCGCGGGCAAGGTAACCTGGCAATACGAGGGCCGCTTGCTTCGCCGTGAGTCGAACGCGGTCGTGCTCGAAGCGCTCTTCAACCGCCCCGACACGCCTTTCATGGATGTGATCCTGAAAGAGAAGGATCGCTTCGTCGAGACTTTTTATACAGACCATTGGTATAACATTTTCGAAATTTATGATCGCGATCATGGACAGATCAAAGGCTGGTATTGCAATGTCGGGCGTCCGGCTGTAATCGCAGACGGGGTCGTTTCGTATGTTGACCTGGCGTTGGATCTATGGGTTGCGTCAGATGGAAAACAAACGGTGCTGGACGAAGATGAGTTCGATGAATTATCGCTTAATGCAAAAGATCGCGAGATGGCAAGTTCAGCGCTTGCTGAACTGCAAGAGTTGTTTGAATCAAAACGGCTCCCGTGATGAAGCCGTTTTGATTTTTGGTTAGGTGTTATCCACCTTGAAGCGCTTTCAAAATTTGATCTCCGTATTGCCATGCTAAAACGCTAGCCAAGCAACAACAGCACAGAACTACAACGACTACTGCACCGATGATGAGCGGCGTGTTGTTTTTCTTCGGTGCATCTGGCATGGAGGTTGGAACCGGGACGTTCATGTTATCGTTCATCTTCTCTTCTCCTTTTGATGAATACGGAATGAAATTTTGGAGCGTTATAGTTCTCCAAAAGTGAAACCCAAAGATCAGGCTTGCTCTTTGCTTGTGCGGCGCGCCCACCACCACATCAGGAAAATGATCAGGATGGCGACCAGGACGACGATCACGATTGGGACAAGGATGGACAAAAAAGAAATCACCGTGGATGCGACATCTTCTGCAATGCTGACGGGAACATTTCCTGCGCCGCCGGTCGTGGCTGTGACCATTGGGCGGAGCATGCCCGATTTGACTGCGTGCACGCCCCCGGCCACCAGCAATCCGCAAGCCAGCGCAAAGGCGGGACTTATGCCCGTTATAACTTTTGTGCTTGCGGCAAAGACAATTGCTCCGGCGACCGGGCGCACGAAAGTCTGGATCAGATCGTTGAGATGATTGACCGCCGGAATTTTATCAGCCAGCATTTCGATGATGAGCAGGATGCCAAGCAGGATCAAAATCCAGGGGTTGGCAAGTGTGTCAAATGGCGCACTAAGTTTGAACAGATTTGTATAATGCGCCAGCACGCCGACCACCAGCAGAGGAATGTAGGCGTTAAGTCCGGCGCTGGCCGAAAGCCCAAAGGAGGAAAAGATACCCAGCAATATCTGCATGCTCGTCTCCTAGCCTGAAAGTCCGGGGAAACCGCTCCAGGTGTGGGTGAGATTGAAGCGGAAGAGATCGATGCTCAAGATCATGATAAGCGCCATGGTCAAACCAGCCAGCGCAGGCAGCCATAGCTGGCGAACGTGGTCGAAGGCGTTTTCCTGCCGCATGAGCATGACCCACACGATGCTAAAGACCATTGTCAATAGCGCCAGTACACCCAGAGTGCTGACAATCGCGACGGGGTAAAGGACAAAAGGGTTTCCCGTCAGGGCACCGAAATCTATCAGAAGCACGATACCAACCAAAAGTCCAAATTGAGGCCAGCTCAACGCAGGCCTTTCGTCAGGTGTGCGCCAGATGCTTTGGTTATACAATGGGTACAGAACGCTGGCCATGGCGATTCCCATACCGCTTCCAGTGAAGAGTCTCATCGTATTGTCGGTTACGTATAGATTTGGAATTTTATCGAACACACCCGGATATGTGCTCTTCATCAAAGCCAGGTAGGAATTGGAACCATCCACTGCAAAGGAAAGGAAGAAGATGATCAACACGGCCAGGATGCCGCGATTGGGAAGTTTGTTCTTCCTGCGGCTGACGAATATCTGGAAGATCAGCGCGATGGCCGCGGCATTGAACTCGCCCGTGCAACGCGCGCACAAGGGCAGTTGCAGACTGCCGATGTGCAGGGAATGTGAATCGAGACGATGACAGACAGCATAGCCGACCGCGTCCAGCTTGCCCATCAGGCCGGGAGGCGCGATATAGATCCATCCGGCCAGGGCGAAAAGGGCACCCATGGGAACCAGCCATTTGATCAATGTATGAAATGGGGTGGATTGCTTTTCTTTAACCATGCACATCATTATATGGGCATTGTTTGGGAAAAGCAAGAAAGTAATCGTTTGGGGTAAGATTAAAGAGATAGCCCATAAGTAAGGAGGTATCGAGAATGGATCGCATTGGAATCCTGACCGGCGGCGGGGACGCGCCAGGCTTGAATGCCGTCATCCGTGCCGCAGTGAAAACTGCGATCCTTGAATATGGATGTGAAGTATTTGGGATTCGCGATGGATATGATGGATTCTTGGACGAGAAAGGCATTATCCCATTGCGCTTGCAGGATGTGAGCGGGATCTTATCGCGCGGCGGGACCATTCTAGGAGCCGCCAACCGCGGTAATCCTTATGCTCGCAAAATAGTGCGAGACGGCAAGGAAGTCACCATTGACGTATCAGATGAAATTGTAAAAGGCATCCAACGCCTGAAGATGGATGCCCTCCTTGTGGTGGGCGGCGACGGGACTCTGCGGATCGCTCATGAGTTTTATTTAAAAGGTGTGCCGGTTATCGGCGTCCCTAAAACAATTGATAACGATATTGGCGGCACGGATGTGACTTTTGGATTCGATACCGCGCTCAACATCGCCACGGAGGCCATTGACCGTCTGCATACCACGGCTGAAGCTCATCATCGCGTTATGGTCCTGGAATTGATGGGTCGCGAGGCTGGCTTCATCGCTTTGCATGCCGGGGTGGCAGGCGGGGCGGATGTGATCTTGATTCCTGAAATCCCATTTAAATTTGAATCGGTCATTGCAAAAATCCGTCAGCGTGTGGAGCGCGGCAGCCTGTTCAGTATTCTCGCAGTTTCAGAGGGAGCAAAACCATTAGGCGGAACACAAATATTTTCGCGTGGTGGTAATGAAATCTATGTGCCGCGGCTGGGTGGTGTCAGCCAGATAGTGGGAAAGTATGTTGAGAAACAAGGCTTCGAAACTCGCGTCACGGTCCTTGGACATCTCCAGCGCGGCGGAACACCGACCGCCTTTGACCGTTGGCTTGCTACGCGTTATGGCGCCGCTGCCGTCAGGTTGGCTGTAAACGGTGGGTTTGATCGCATGGTGGCCTTGCGGGCAGAGCAGATCACAGACGTTGGTCTTCAAGAAGCGCTGGCCGTTCCGCGGCGGGTGAAGCCAAATGAGGATGGAGTCATTACCGCCCGCGGAATGGGAATTTCGTTTGGAGATGAATAATTTGCATGCATGAGCTGCCCGTCACCCAATCCATCTTGAAGATCGCCCTCGACCATGCGGAAAAGGCCAACGCCAAACGCATCACCGACCTGCATATCGTGATGGGCGAGCTTTCGAGCATGGTGGATGATTCGATCCAGTTTTATTGGGAGATCATTGCCAAGGACACCATCGCCCAGAATGCCACACTGCATTTCCGCCGCGTGCCCGCCGAATTGCAGTGCATGACCTGTTTCACAAAATACAATCCGAGGAACGGGGAACTCGTTTGCCCGCAATGTGGGGGAGTTGGCGCCAAGATCATTGCAGGCGAGGAGTTCTCGCTGGAAGCGATTGATGTAGAATAAATTTTTACGGTTGTCAGAATTGGAGCCGATATGACCCAACGTGTCGCTGTTGTCGAAAATATTTTAAATGCCAATGATCGCCTGGCCGATGAGAACCGTGCCCGCATCGAATCTGCGGGCGTCTTCTCCATCAATATCATGGCCTCGCCTGGCGCGGGCAAGACATCGCTCATCGAGCAGACCCTGCCGCGTCTCAAAGGAAAACTGCGCGTTGCGACCATTGATGGCGATATTGCCACCACGATTGACTCAGATCGCGCTGCCGCGGCAGGCGCACAGGCTGCCATTCAGATCAACACCGGCGGCGACTGTCACCTCGATGCAGTCATGCTGCGCGGCGCGCTCGAACAGCTCGACCTTAGCCAGTTCGACTTGCTCATTGTTGAAAATGTCGGCAATTTGGTTTGTCCGGCTAGTTTCAAACTCGGCACGCACAAATCCGTGCTGGTGGCCTCCGTGCCAGAAGGCGACGACAAGCCTTATAAGTATCCCGGTATGTATCGCGGCGTGGATGCGCTGGTCATCAACAAAATCGACCTGCTGCCCTATGTCCCCTTCAAAATGAATTACTTCGAGCATGGTGTGCAGGCGCTCAATCCCGGCGTCACCACCTTCCCGCTTTCCTGCCGCACAGGCGAAGGCCTCGACGCCTGGGTGGACTGGCTCATTCAAAATTCCACAAAATAAAATGCAAGGTTTGCAGGTTCATATCACGGGCATCGTGCAAGGGGTTGGCTTCCGGCCCTTTGTTTATAACCTTGCCACGCGCCTGAATCTCAAAGGCTGGGTTCGCAATAC
>JAJYOH010000460.1 GCA_021796315.1 Chloroflexota bacterium | reverse complement strand
TCTGCGTTTGGGGCGACTTCGATGTAGACGGTCAAACCTCCACCACCCTTTTGGTTCAAACACTTCAAGCTGTCGGCGCAAATGTTTCTTATTACATTCCAATTCGCGGCAAAGAAAGTCACGGCGTTCACATTGAAAGTCTCAAGCCGATCATTGATAACGGTGCAAAGTTGGTCATCACTTGCGATACTGGTATCACGGCATATGAAGCCATTGATTACGCCAACTCGCGCGGCGTGGATGTGGTCGTCACCGACCATCATGATTTGGGCGAAACACTTCCAAATGCAAAAGCGATCGTCAATCCAAAATTATTGCCGAAGGATCATCCGCTTGCAAATTTGGCGGGAGTGGGTGTGGCATATAAATTAGCAGAAGCGATACTAGACGACGGACAGCAGACCACGGACCACGCGTCGTCAGTTGTCCGTCGTCCGTTGTCCGAAGATTTGCTTGACCTTGTAGCATTGGGTCTTATCGCCGATGTTGCCCTGCTCAAAGGCGAAACACGTGCTCTTGCACAAAGAGGAATTGAAGCCTTACGAAACACGAATCGACTCGGCTTGAAAGTTATGGCTGAGCTGGCAGGTACAAATCTCGAAACGCTGACAGAAGAAACCATCGGTTTCACGTTTGCGCCGCGTTTGAATGCGCTCGGAAGATTAAGCGACGCCAATCCCGCCGTTGAACTTTTGCTTACACAAGACCCAGCGCGCGCGCGCCTCCTTGCAACTCAGATCGAAGGCTTGAACGTCCAACGCCGATTGTTGACGAGTCAGGTTTACGAGGCGGCGGAGGCGCAATTGCGTGAGAATCCAGGTTTACTTGTCGAACCAGCCATTATCCTGTCTCACCGTGATTGGCCCGGCGGAGTGGTTGGCATCGTCGCAAACAGACTCGTCGACCGCTATCACAAACCTGCTTTGCTCTTAACTGAATCTGATGACGGCATTTTGCGTGGATCGGCGCGTTCGGTGGAAGGCCTTCATATCACCGAAGCCATTTCTGCGAATAAGAGTTTACTTCTCAGTTTCGGCGGTCATCCCATGGCAGCGGGATTATCTTTACAAGCCGACAACCTGCCCGCCTTCCGCAAAGGGTTGGGCAAAGCTGTCGAAAAGCAACTTGGCAAGATCGTTCTCGAAGAGCCAACTCTGCAAGTCGACGCGTGGCTCGGGTTAAACGAGATCAATCTTGAACTCGCCGCAGCATTGGAATCACTGGCCCCGTTTGGCGCGGGGAACCCGGAATTGGTTTTGGCAACCCGCAATCTGACACTGAAATCGGCCAAAGAAATAGGAAAGACAAAAGAGCATCTTCGCCTGAATGTTGAAGACAAAAACGGAAACATACAAAGTATTCTTTGGTGGAACGGCGCGGACGAAGAGTTACCGGAAGAAGGAAGCAGGTTCGATATCGCCTATTCCCTGCGCGCCAATTCATATCGTGGGCAGAAACAGGTTACATTACAATTCGAAGAATTCCGAGTTATTGAAGAAAAACCGGTTGAGATTTTAAAATCGAAAATCGATATTCGAAATCTGCGTTTGGAGTCCGTCAGCTTGCTGACAGAATTACAGGAGCAAGCTCCTGCACTCCAAATTTGGGCCGAAGGTGCAGATAAGGCCATAGGAAAATCACGCTTTGAATTACACCAGGCTGATGAGTTCGCGATTTACACAACTCCCTCATCTCCTGCGGAATTGCACACCGCGCTGGAAACCGTCAAACCAAAAACGATTTATCTTTTTGCAATCTCTCCAGCCGCAGAAAAAACAGATGACTTCCTAGTCCACCTGACAGGCATGACAAAGTTCGCCATCAAACAGCGCGAGGGCAAGGTAAAATTTACCGAATTAGCATCCGCGACCGCCCAGCGTGAAGCAACCATCCGTCTTGGCCTTGAATGGCTCGCTGCAGGCGGACATTTGCACATTGAAGGCGATGAGGATGAATTACGGCTTGCAAAAGGTGACGGAATCGCAAATCAATATCTCCAGCGGGAGTTATATGTTGCGATCAAAGGCTTGCTTGAAGAGACCGCCGCATATCGCGCTCACTTTGCAAAAGCGGACTCAAAAACTCTTCTTGAATATTAGGAGACCATGAAACGAAAACTTCCTGAACACGGCTGGTGCTTTGTGTGCGGATCTGAAAATCCGCACGGTATTGGAATAACCATGTGGGTGGACGATGATGGCGTGATGACCTCGGAATTCACGCTGACCGACGCACAGCAGGGTCCGCCCGGACTTTCTCACGGCGGCGCATCTGCCGCGATTTTAGACGAGACAATGGGACTAGTTGTGTGGGCTGCCGGGATGAAAGTCGCAGCAGTTAACCTGGAGATAAATTATCACAAACCCCTACCTCTCCATCAACCCTTGACACTCGAGGCGCGCATCACCGAAAAAGATGAGCGCAAAGTTTTTTCATCAGGCGAAATCCGTCTGCCAGATGGAACGATAGCCGTCAGCGGACGCGGCATTTATGTTGTCGCCCCGCATTTATTCGGAGAAGTCAAGTTATAGAAAGGGTGAGTTAATTATTTTCGTCGAGACGACTTACTTTGGCAAAGCGCGCATTGGTTAATTTAGCAAGGTCAGCAACTGGCAGTTTGATATTCAAGCCTCTTTGTCCGCCCGAAACATGGATTTCGGCAAAACTCTGCGCTGACGAATCGATCACAACCTGAAAGCCTTGGTTGATCAACGCCAGCGGGGAAATTCCGCCCGCTTGCAGACCGGTCAATTCTTCGGCTTCGCGCTCGGTGGGAAGATAGACCTTTTTCTCGCCCAGCGCGGCGGCCAGCAATTTCAGGTCAACGCTGGATGTGCCCGGCACAACTGCCAGCAAAGGTTTGCGAGGTCTGTCGCGGATGACGACAATCGTCTTGAAAACGGCAGCCGGATCGAGGTCCAGGAGACGAGCCGTTTCAAGAGCGCCCAGTTTTTCGGCAGGCAGTTCATACGTCGTATATTTAATCTTGCGCGAGTCCAATAATCGCGTTACGTTGTTTATTATCGGCATATTTTTCTCGGTTTGTCACAAAATTATAGTCGCGAAAAGATTGTCGTCCACAAGCTTTCAGGATATAGTATCGCAATGTGTGACACAATTATCGCCACCGCAGAGTTTGCCAAAGACGGCGTCGCCATCTTTGGCAAGAACTCAAACCACGCACCAAACGAAGCACATCACCTCGTTCGACATCCCGCCGCAGATTTCACACCCGATAGCCGCGTCCACTGCGCCCACATAGAAATCCCGCAAGCAAAGCATACCTTCGCTGTGGTTCTGGCAAAGCCTTTCTGGAGTGACGCTTCATTACCGGACCTTGGGCCGGTTCCCGTTTCGACATACGATCCCGTCACCTTATTCTGGCGGCACGAAATCCCGCATCGTTCGGCTTCGCACGGTCACAAGAATTTGGTCGCAACTTCCGCGGCTCAGACAAAGAACTCCGCCGCCCATGCCGCTGTCAGCGCAGAATGTTTGTGCACGCCGACGAGGCCGAAGCCGTATAGCTGGAGCGCGTGCCAAACGCACAGCCGAAGAAGAATCGACTGAGCAATGCGGCATGGAAAGTGTTTTATCACAATGCTGGGATACAAATACGATAAGATTTCCGGTGGGTAGAAAAATGAAACTTTCAAGCGTTACAATTTTTTTCCCCTGTTATAACGACGGGGGTACGATTGCCACGATGGTTATACGCGCCATACAGGTGGCAAGAGAAGTAACTGAGGATTTCGAGATACTAGTCATAAACGACGGCAGCCAGGATGATTCTGCCCAGATCCTTGATGAAATGGCGCGGCTTTATCCAGGATACGTCAGGGTAATACATGAGTCGCGACCGAGTGGGTATGGTGGTGTGTTGAGAAAGGGATTTGCCTACGCTGAAAAAGATTGGATATTTTATACTGACGGCGACGCACAATATGATCCACGTGAATTGAGCGTCCTGGCAGAGCAGCTGTCTGATGATGTGGATATGATTAATGGATACAAGATCAAACGTCATGATCCCATTCATCGGGTGTTGATCGGGATCCTGTACCAGTATTTTGTTAAATTTGTTTTTGGACTTTTTATTCGTGATGTGGATTGTGATTATCGCCTGATTAAACGCTCCATCTTTGATGTCGTGAAGCTGGAGTCGAAAAGCGGGACAATTACCTTCGAAATGGTCAAGAAAATACAGGATGCCGGATTTATTATAGGCGAAGCGCCTGTGCATCATTATTATCGGCAGTATGGCGCATCACAGTTCTTCAATTTTCCCCGCGTTGTCCGAACATTGATTGATCTCATCAAGTGGTGGTGGCGACTAGTGATACAAAGGGAACACACCAAGATGGCAACAAAATGATGAAAATAACATGCCTTAGCAAGTCACTTGTCGAACGATCTTATCGAACGAATGACTTTTTCTGTTTGCTCAATCGTAAGATGCGGCCCCATCGGCAGGCTAAGAACAGTATCGGCTATATTTTCAGTAATCGGGTAATCGCCGACTCTATTACCTGATTCTGCATAAGCCTTAGAAAGATGTGGAGGCACGGGATAGTGGATCAGGGTACCAATGCCGGCTTCGGTTAAGTATTTTTGCAAAATATCACGGTGTTGATGCCGGATCACGAACAAATGCCAGGATGGATCAATTGCCTCCGGGACATAAGGTAAAGTTATCATTTGGGCATCTGCCAATCCCTCGCGATACCGGGAGGCGATTAGCTTCCGACGCTGGTTCCACTTGTCGAGATAATGTAGTTTAGCTCGGAGAAAAGCTGCCTGTAAACTGTCAAGCCGTGAATTAAATCCTTTGATCTCATTGTAGTACTTTGTGTGCGAACCGTAATTGCGTAATACTCGAATCCGGTCAGCGAAATCATCATCATCCGTAGTAACAGCGCCTGCATCACCCATCGCGCCAAGATTTTTACCCGGGTAAAAACTCCAGCCGGCCGCATCTCCCAATGCTCCCGCCAACTTGCCCTTATATCCTGCCCCGTGGGCCTGGGCCGCATCTTCGATAACTTTCAAGCCGTATTTCCGGCCAATCTCTAGAATAGGATCCATATCAGCCGGTTGACCGTAAAGATGCACAGCCAAAATAGCAC
>JAJYOH010000459.1 GCA_021796315.1 Chloroflexota bacterium | reverse complement strand
ACAGACCAAACTCGACTCATCCGCCTCCTGCTTGCGCGTCTTGAACGCGTCTCGGTTGACTCTTATTGGGCGCATCGCGCCAGCGGAGTGCGAGGCGCGTTGCTGAGGGTGTTGGAAAAGCTTGAAGCGGGGCAATCCGTGGACGGGTCCGCGTTGAAGCGTTTGACCGATAAAGGATTCCAGATCCTTGAACGCGCCGCACAGGAAAGAAGCAGGTAGCACAAGGCGTCATAATCCACGCACAAATCAGGATGAAAGGCATGATCAAACTCATGCCTTTTGTTTTTGTGCCAAAAATCTCCCTGTGAGATAATCCATTCATCGAGGTAAATATGAACGATCTTTACACCACCCAACCAACACAGATCGTTGCCTACACCGTCCGCTGGTGCCCGGATTGCAAACGTGCTAAAGCATTCTTTGCACAAAACAATATCCAGCACATCGATATCGACGTAGACGAAGACCAGCAGGCTGCCGAATTCGTCAGGCAAATCAACAATGGTTCACGCAGTGTCCCCACCATCATCTTTCCTGATGGCACAAAGCTGGTCGAACCATCCAACGAACAACTCAAAGCCAAATTCAATTAATGGGTCGTACTCATCAAGTCGTCATTTGCGGAGCGGGCATCACGGGCGTCAGCGCGGCATACTTTCTTGCCAAAGCCGGCGTCCGTGATATTCTGCTCGTTGACGAACGTCCGCCGCTGACTCTCACCAGCGACCGCTCGACCGAATGTTATCGCAACTGGTGGCCGGACGCTGAGATGTTGGCTTTGATGAATCGTTCGATTGATTTGATGGAAGGTCTCGCCGATGAAAGCGGGAATATCTTCCACATGAATCGACGCGGCTATTTATATGTGACTGGGGACAAAAACAAAATCCCTGATCTAATCAAGCGTTCAAACCGGACCCTTCGACTCGCTCAGGGCGGCGTCTCGAATCTGGGCGCGGGACAATTAAGAATTCACTCGTCTGACGCTTCAACCCATTCGACAAGCTCACCTGTGCCTGCGGCACTGGCGCAGGCAGGGCAGGCCTACCAACCCTCCGCGCCCGAAGGTTTTCATAACCAAAACTCCGGCGCGGATATTCTTTTGGGCAGCGATCTCATTCGCAAACATTTTCCATATCTGACAGAGGATGCAGTTGCCGCGCTGCACGTCCGACGCGCAGGTTGGCTGAGCGCTCAACAGCTTGGCATGTATCTGCTCAAAACGGCGCGCCGCCTCGGCGTCGGGTTTGAGTCCGCGCGCGTGGAGGCTGTAGATGCGGCGAATGGCCGCGTTAACGGAGTCAGGCTGGGCAACGGCAAACGCATCAATTGTCCCATTTTTGTAAACGCCACTGGGCCGTATCTCAAACAAGTTGGAAAAATGTTGGGCTTGGAAATCCCTGTTCATACTGAATTGCATTTGAAAATTGCGTTCAAGGATCCGCTCGGCGTAGTTGGGCGGGACGCTCCGCTTTTGATTTGGGACGATGCCCAATCTTTGCCGTGGACTGACGATGAACGCGAAGCCCTGGCGGAAGACGCAGAAACAAAATGGCTGACCGAACCTTTCCCAGCGGGCGCGCATACTCGTCCAGAAGGCGCAGGCGAAAGCCAAACTATCTTGATGTTATGGGAATATAAAACGCGCATGCTCGATCCGATCTTCCCGCCGCCGCTCGATGAGCAATATCCAGAGCTTGCCATGCGCGGCATGTCGGCCATGTTACCGGGCTTGAAACAATATTTCAACAAGATGCCCAAACCGCAATTAGACGGCGGATATTACACCAGGACGCGCGAGAACCGTTTATTAGCCGGGCCGTTAAATGTTGAAGGCGCATACGTAATCGGCGCAGTATCAGGTTATGGGATCATGTCGGCCTGCGCGGCGGGCGAATTGCTGGCGGCGCACATCGCTAAAATGTCATTGCCATCTTATGCGTCTGCCTTTTCTCCGGCGCGTTATGATGATCCGGAATATCAGAAGAAGTTGGAAAACTGGGGCGAGAGCGGACAGCTTTAACAACATGATCTTGCTTTACATTCCAGACGGGATACAATAAAGAAAAGGAGCAACTATGCGTCGCAGCTTTTTTGTTTGTATTTTGCTAACCTTGTTTCTTGACGGCTGCAGCGGCTGGGTTGTTCAACCCATTCCATATCCCCCGCCCACGCTCTTCCCCACATCCACACCGTTAATCTATTCGCCAACGCCGGTGATCCTCCCGCCACCGATCACAGCCACTTTTCCATCCACACCGATTACTCCGTCGCCGACTCCACCGCCGCCCAGCGAGACTTATACTTTTACGCCATCACCCCAGCCAACTTTCACCGACACACCCATCATGCCCACACCTATCACCCCAACGCCGGTCACACCCACTCCGACCATTAATACCGGGCCGACTCCTTTCGTATCCATCCGCACAGAAATTCTTGGATGTAACACCAGCATTGACATTACTCACGGCATGGGTGAAGTAACCAACGCCTACATCACCATCAGCAATGTCGGCACAGAAGAACTGAGCAATGTCTGTGCCACGCTAAACGCCGAGGACGAAGGCCGGCCTCACCCCGATAAAACCAAGTGCGTATCATCTCTCCCCATTAGCCACCAGGTCACTCAAAAACTGACAGTGGATACCACCTTCCAAAAAGACACGCCGATTCAAATTGAAATTACTGACAATCACGGCCTGCTTCAACGCGTGGCTCAGGATTCCTGCGCCAACATCGGCATCTTCGTTCCCGATGGAAAAGACCTGGGTGTCGTCAAACCGATGCCAAATCCGTAAAATTACTCACGTCGTTTCTCGAGGAATTTATCCACAGATTACGCAGATTTCGCCGACTATAAAAAACGAATCTGCCTAATCGGTGAAATCTGTGGATAGGTTTTTACTCTTTCTCATTATGGCAGCGCATCCAAGAATCAAAAGCAGACCATGCTTCTCGTTGCGCGGTCTGCTTTTTCATTTGAAAGAAAAATTATCGGGCAATCTTGAAGTTGAAAATGTTAGTCCCAAGCTTCTTCTGTAACGAAAGCCACAGCGGCAACGCCATTTCCATCCCGCGCGCATTGGAAATATCGCCAAGGTCGATCACCGATTCCCACCTGAACCATTCCATCAGGATCATCGTAACCGTATCTTTGGCATCCTTATCGTTCCCGGAGATAAAAACATCGTGAGGGCCATGCACCCGCTCAGGGTTGACCATTACATCCACATTCATCGTGTTGAGAGCTTTGACCACACGCAAGAGCGGATGAATGCGCTGGATCTGTTCAGCCAGCGAATCAGTATTACAGACGGTCAATGTCGGCGGCATACCGCGCGTGTAATCAAGCGGATTAGCGACATCGATCAGCACTTTATTGTTCAGGTCAACCGGGCTGACCAGATCGATCGCCGACACGGAACCCATCCCTGAAACACAATTGAACAGAATTTGACCAAACCTGGCCGCATCGGCAAAGGCGCCGAACGAGGCAAGTTTGCCTGCGCGCTTGGCCCACGCCCGTGCCTTCTCATTATCGGCCGTGCGCGAACCAAGTTTTACATTATGTCCCAACTCCACAAGGCGTGTGCCAATGGTCTGACCTACAATTCCCGTCCCAAGAATCCCAATATTCATTTCTCCATTCCTTTCGTTTTACATTTTTCCGGCTAGATAATCCAGCACATCGATCTTTGTCAAAATTCCTGTCGGCTTGCCCTGATCAGCAACGATCAACGCAAAACCATCGGTAAGCATGGGCATGGCAGCTTCGAGCACAGCATCTGGTGGAAAAACCGCTTTCGCGGTTTGCACGAGCGGATCAATGGCTTCGTCGTGGCTGTGCTGATGATTGTCCAGCAAATGATTAAGCAAATCCACTTCTTCGAGCGTGCCAACTAAAAGTCCGTCCGCGGATAAGACCGGCACCTGAGAGACTCCATTGGCGCGCATGAGCGCCATCACCTTGCGCATGGAATCGCCCAACGCAACAGTATATAAAACTTTATTCGGTTTGGCAAGCAGCATGTCTCCAAGCGTGACTTCGCCGAACTCCATTTCAAGGAAACCATTTTCGCGCATCCACTTGTTGTCGTAAAACTTTGAAAGATAACGGGAACCAGAATCTGGAAAAATCACTACAACCAATCGGTCGGCAGGGAGTTTGGATGCATACTTGATCGCTCCCGCAATCGCCGAGCCGGTCGAGCCGCCCGCGAAAATCCCCTCCTGCCGCACAAGCTGGCGCGCCCAGATAAAAGATTCCTTGTCATTGGCTCGCACGATTTCATCGACAACGGTGATATCCGTGACCGACGGCAAAAAGTCTTCGCCGATACCTTCGACTTTATAAGTTTTCGGATACGCGCCTTGCGGAATTTTTCCTTTGTTCTGCCAGATCTCGGTCAGGATAGATCCTTCAATGTCCACACCCACAATTTTGATGTTTGGATTCTTCGACTTGAGGTAGCGGCCAATACCTGAGATCGTTCCGCCTGTGCCCATGCCGATGACCACATCGGTCACGCGGCCTTCGGTCTGATCCCAGATCTCGGGACCCGTCGTCAGCTCGTGCGTCTTTGGGTTATCAGGATTGTGATATTGATTTGCCAAGATAGCATTGGGCGTTTCGCGCGCATATCTCTTTGCGACTTCATAATACGAGCGCGGATCGTCCGGCCCGACGGCGGTTGGCGTGATGACAACTTTCGCGCCGTAAGAGCGCAGGAGTTGTATTTTCTCATTGGACATTTTATCGGGCATGACAAAAATGGTTTTATAACCTTTGAGCGCCGCCGCAATCGCCAGCCCCACGCCGGTGTTGCCGCTGGTGGCTTCGACAATTGTCCCGCCCGGTTTCAATTCGCCGCGCGCCTCAGCTTGCTCAACAATGTACAAACCGACTCGGTCTTTGATGCTCCCACCCGGATTTAGATTCTCCAACTTGGCATAGATGGGCGCGGCCACGTGATGCGCGATGCGACCCAGCCGCACCAGCGGCGTCCAGCCGATGGCTCCCAGAATATTATCGTAGACTCGTTTTGCATTTGAAACAGGCAAGCCTGACATTCATTCTCCTTTGGTATTGAAGCAATTTTACCCCACGAGAGAAAAACCTCCGGGATTTTCCTT
>JAJYOH010000458.1 GCA_021796315.1 Chloroflexota bacterium | reverse complement strand
CAAGAAACGCCTTGACCTTTTCCGGCTCGCGCGGCACGGAAGTTGGACGAATGGCTTCGTGCGCCTCCTGCGCGCCCATCGATCTGGTTTTATATTGTGGCGGCTCAGATGGCAAATAATCCGCGCCGTATTTTCCTGAAACATAATCGCGCGCATCTTTTTGCGCGATCTCCGACACATTGGTCGAGTCAGTACGCATGTAAGTGATCAAACCGGTGGTGCCGCCTTCGCCAACATCCTGACCTTCGTAAAGCCCCTGCGCCAAAGCCATCGTGCGCTTGGCGGTAAAACCAAGTTTGCGCGAAGCTTCCTGTTGCAGAGTCGAAGTCGTGAACGGCGCCGAGGGCTTGCGTCGACGTTCGCCGCGTTTGACTTTTGTGATCACATACGCGGCCGTTTCCATGTCAACCAAAATCGGTTTGACCGTCGCCTCATCCGGCAATTCCGGCTCTTTGTCATCGACCTTCGCCAGCTTGGTGATAAAGGTGGATTTTAGACTCTCAGGTTTAAACTCCGCGCCGATCGTCCAATATTCGACCGGGATAAAATCTTCGATCTGCCGTTCCCTCTCGACGATGATACGGAGCGCCACCGATTGAACGCGTCCAGCCGAGAGGCGGCTCCGCACCTTCTCCCACAGAATCGGGCTGATGCTGTAACCGACGAGACGATCCAGCACACGCCGCGCCTGCTGGGCATTGACCAGGTCCATGTTGATGTCGCGCGGATGCGCAAAAGCTTCGTCGATGGCCGGTTCGGTAATCTCGTGGAAGACCACGCGCTTGGTGCGCGCCGGTTCGATCTCAGCAGCTTCCACCAAATGCCATGAAATGGATTCGCCTTCGCGATCGGGGTCGGTCGCAAGATAGATTTCTTCGGCGCTCTTCGCCAGCTTCTTAAGTTCTTTAACGACTTCCTTCTTCTCGTTGGGAACGCGATACTTCGGCTCAAAATTATTTTCCACATCCACAGAAAGTTGCGAACGCAGAAGATCGCGCACGTGTCCCACCGAGGCCCTGACGGTGTAACCCTTGCCAAGAAAACGTCCGACCGTTTTGGCCTTGGCCGGAGATTCGACGATGACAAGTTTCCCATCGCGCTTCTCTACTTTCGCAGGTTTTTCGGGCGGCGTCATTCCTTCATGAGCGGGCGTTTTCCCCATCCGATAAAGCTTGGTTCCGCAAACCGGACAAGTTCCAAGCGTCACCGCAGAACCCCTGGCATTGAACCCAGCCACAGGCTCTTTCATTTCACGCTTGGTCTTGCACTTCATGCAATACGCTTCCATTTATTCTCCACCCTCACCCATCTTTATAACAAAGATCTACAGGTGAGGGAATTTCTAAAGATAATTCTCTTGACGATGTTTCTTTAAATGTTCGACTACATCGCGGACCTTCTGCGCCTGATCCACTTTACAGACCAGAAGGACATCGTTTACGTCCACAATCACCATATCGTCAAGGCCAATGGTGACGATCAAACGATCCGGGTTATTTCCGTACATCAATGTATTCCGTGTTTCCAGCGCAAGGTGCTGAGAGTTTACCGCAACATTGCCATCCATGTCAGGAAACAACACGTCGAACAGACTGTCCCACGCGCCGACATCGCTCCAGCCCAACCCGCCAGCCGGCAGGACTGCCACCCGTTCGGCCTTTTCCATGACAGCATAATCAACGGTCTCGACCTTGAGATCATGCCACAATGCATCCATTACTTCATCCTGCTTTGATGTGTTCCAAGCCGCGGAAATCTTATTCAAGGCATCGGCAAGTATGGGCATCTGTTTACTGATCTCAGCCAGGATCGCATCCGTGCGCCAGACAAACATGCCACTGTTCCAGGAATGATCCCCTGACCGCAAAAACTGCTGGGCGGTCTTCTCGTCTGGCTTTTCCTTGAAGCGACGCACTTTATAAGCCGGATACTTGAAGTCGCCGTTCAGCGATTCGCCCTGCTGAATATATCCATAAGCCGTAGATGGGTGCAATGGCGTAATGCCAAGAGTGACCAAATAATTTTGGCTGGCGATATCAAAAGCTGTTCGCAACAAATAATGGAACAGATCGCGGTTGCGGATGAAATGATCCGATGGCAGGATCGCCATCGCCGCTTCAGGGTCACGTTTCTTCAAAATTGCCGCAGCCAAACCCACCGCAGAAGCGGTCCCGCGCGGCGCAGGTTCGATCAAATAATTATCCAGCGGAATGGCAGGCGCTTGCATTTGCATCAGGCTTGCCTGCTCAGCCACGGTCACCACCAGAATACGTTCAGGTGGAAACAAATCCACAAGCCGGTTAAAAGTACTTTGAAACAAAGTCTCTTCGCCAAGTAAGGGCAAAAGTTGTTTGGGGCTGTTCTTGCGCGAGACGGGCCATAAACGTGTGCCGCCGCCGCCAGCCATGATGACTGCATACGTATGCTTGTTCATATCATCATCCTTTGAATAATGCATTATGTTCCCGGTTAAGTCGAATAGCCAGATTGTACCTCACGAACTGCAACATAATGCATGCCGCCCACTTGACGCACCATACCTTTGAGTTCCATCATCACCAAAGCCGCGGACACTTTTTCGATGGGCAAACCTGTTTGATTACGTATCTCATCCACATGAACAGGTTCATTGTTCAACAAACCCAACACTTGCGCCTCGACCGCATCGGCAGGAAGAATCTTACGAGCGGCTTTTTGTTCGCCCACACGCGTCAGGTTGAGAGCCTGCATAATATCCTGCGGTGTGAGCAAAGGCAGGGCGCCCTGTTGAATCAACTTGTTTGTGCCTTTACTTTGCGGCGCAAGTATACTACCCGGCACAGCAAAGACTTCACAACCTTGCTCGGCTGCAAACTCGGCAGTGATCAAAGCGCCGCTCGTTTCACCCGCTTCGATCACCGCCACCGCCATGGATAAACCGGAAATGATTCGATTGCGCGGAGGAAAATTACTGCTCTCCGGCGCTGTGCCAACCGGATAATCGCTGATGACCGCGCCGCGCGACATCATCTGTTCAGCCAGCGTGCGATTCTCAGGCGGATAGATGCGATCCACACCGGACCCTAAAACGGCTACCGTTCGCCCACCGGCTCTTAACGCCGCTGAATGCGCCACTGCATCCACGCCGCGCGCCAGGCCGCTGACCACTGTCACGCCATTGCCCGCCAGGAACGCGGCCAGCTCTTCCGTGACCTGACGCCCATACGGCGTGACTCTGCGCGTTCCAACGATCGCTACCGCGAAATGATCTTCAGGCAATATTTCACCGCGCACATACAAAACTGGCGGCGGCTGTTCGATCTCCTTCAAGCGCGGCGGATAATTCTCATCGTCCCACGTTAGGATCTGAACGCCTTGTGCGGTAATCTTATCCCACAGCTTTTCAAGATCGATGGATTTACGGATTTCCAGGAAACGCTCGATAACTTTTGGCCCCAAACCAGCGGCGCGTAGTTCTTCAGGTGAACCCTGCCATGCAGATTCAGCATCGCCAAAATATTGGATCAGAGCCTGAAGACGAACTGCCCCGATGCCACGCGCGAGATTAAATCCAACCCAGTAGCGTTTTTGGTCCATGTTCCTAGTCGAGATTCAAAGATCGAATAGCGGGCAGTGTATCATTAATCGGGGTTATCGAGCAATCCATCCAGTAGATGAACGCGCATTAAACGGCGGCCCATTTCCACGTCCAGAATGACCGAAGGAATGGCAGGCAATAAGACTTCGCTGCCATCGGCGCGCGTTACCACGTAGACATTGTTCGCGCCCGTTTCCATAACTTCAGTCAACTCGCCGATTGGCTCATCCTTCTCATCCACCACTTTCAGCCCGATCAATTCATGAAAATAATATTGACCTTCAGGCAACGGCGGACGATCTGCACTGGCGGCATAAACCCACAGGTTGCGAAAGCGTCCCACATCTTCAGGCGTATCCACACCTTGGAATTTTACGATCAAGCCTTCATTGTGAAAACGCGCCCCGGCAATGACCATCGCATCGTGCGACTCGCCCACAAAAACCTTCGCGCCCTTTTTGATGCGCTCCGGAAAATCTGTGTGGACTTCCATCACGATCTCACCATGCACACCGTGCGGGCGTCGCAAGTGGCCGATAGCTAAATAGACAGGCTCGCCGGTGGACGGCGAGCCTGAACCTGCACTACTGGATAACTTTCTGGAAGGCATTATTATGGCTCAACCACGTCGAGCGTGGCTTGTTTGCCTTCACGCTCGGCGGCCACTCGCAAGATCGCGCGGATGGAATTGGCAACCTTCCCGCCTTTGCCGATCACGCGGCCCATATCATCCTTGGCCACGCTCAACTCAACACGGATATGATCGCCATTTCCAAATTCCTGGACTTCAACCTGCTCCGGATGCTCAACAAGCGATTTGGCAATAAACTCAATCAGGGCTTTCATGATGCCTCAATGTCATCGCGAACCTGCTTTATGAGTGATACGTGATCCCGCAATGACGTATTAAAGTTAATCCCGGCGAGTCTTGACAGACGTACCGCGCTTGGCCGCGGCTTCGGCGGCCTCGGCCAAAAGCGTCTCGACCGCTTCGCCCTTTTTGAGGCGCTCGAAGCGATCAAGGATTCCCGCGCTCTTGAAAACCATGCCCACCGATTCAGTCGGCAGGGCGCCGTTCTTCATCCAATGATAGACGCGATCCTCTTTAATATTCAAAGTCGAGGGATTGGTACGCGGATTGTAGAAACCTAAAATTTCGAGAAAGCGGCCGTCGCGGGGAGCTTCCTTATCAGCGGCAACGATGCGATAGGAAGGCTGGCCCTTCAAGCCAATACGGCGAAAACGAATACGAACCATCCACAACTTTCTCCTTCAAATTATTTTCTATTTTAGTTGGCTCATGCAAACGAGAGAGGAGGGGGTGCGTGAAAGGACGCACGCTCGAAAGCTGAAATCCACAGGCGCATATTTTACCAGAGAATTACCGGGGAAGCGTGAACGAAATCCGGGTTCCCCTGCCGAAATTACTCCCAGCCGAAATTTTTCCACCGTGCGCTTCCACCAGATATTTTGCAATCGAAAGCCCAAGCCCCATCCCGCCCGAATCGCTGGATTTATAAAACCGATCAAAAATATGCGGCAAATCTTCGGATGCAATCCCCGGC
>JAJYOH010000457.1 GCA_021796315.1 Chloroflexota bacterium | reverse complement strand
GATCTTTGCAATTGCCATGCGCCCGGAGATTTTTCTCCCACGGTTGAGTCTGGCGTGATAACCAACACCCATGTGTGTCCCGGCTTGAGAGGAAATGGTTCGCCGTTCGCGTCGAGGAAAATGATGGGATGATACTTCCGGGCCTTATTGCGATCATCGGAACCGCGCGTGCTCCACTTGATCTTGTACATCTGCCCGTCGCGAAAGAGCAACGCATTGCCGATGCGTCCCTGATCGAGATGAATATCCAGGTTGGTGGGCGAGACGACATCATGCTTTGCAAAGAGCACAATCACGTTCTCGAAATGTAATTGTCTTCCTGTCAATCGGTCAGTGTCAGGATGCAGGATGCCTGCTGTGTCCATTTCGGATGTGTCCACGTAGCGCAGATAAGATTGATAGAGCGGATCGTATATCCAGCCTGATTGGTTTTGATAAGCGATATAAACATTCAGTTCCGAGGCAGGCACGCCGCCCGCTGGAGGTTGTTCTGCAAAGATATTGCTGGCGTAATCAAAATCAGAACCTTTCTGGCTTTGATTTTTTTCAGTGACAGCTTTCATCTCGCTGATGTCCATCATATATCCGCCGCCCATGATTTGATGAAACACCATGTGGCATTGCGGCAGGCGCGCCAACACTTCCGGTGATGCAAACGCATAGATCAAACAACTATTTTCAAAGAAGCTGCTGATGTAAGCATAGATCAATCGTCCAGAGCGAATCGGGCCGACTTGTGCGAGCGGTAGGTAAGCTGAGGGATTTTGGACGGGAGTCTGATTGGGAGAGAGGACCAGACCTGCGTCCAAAGAAAGAACGTTGGATTGAACATCCGCTTCAACCAGACCCGTGGCCGGGTCAGCGTTGCTGTTGTTTGACTCGTCCCCCGCGTTTTGTTTTGTAAAATTCAAGCCGACGGGCTTTGCAAATTGAACGATATACTTTCCAGGCTGGACGTTGAACCCGTAATAGCCATTTGAGTCCGTCGTTGTTTGTTGAAGCAAATTTTCACTGGGATCGTAAAGGTTGACGCACACACCGCCGACGCCGCGTTCGCCTGCGTCTCGTATGCCGTTGTTATTTTCATCCAGCCATACCCTGCCGCCGATGATGTTTTGAGTTTGCACGAATGTTCCACTGCGGACAATGCAGCCACCCGTCGTTGGAATCTCAGGAGCGGGATATTTACCATAAAAGACGGCGAGGAAGCGCGTCGAGCCTTCAGTGATATAGATTTCATAAACGAAGGGAGCAAATGAAAGTCCAGCCTGCGGACGCCCGCTGGCTGGGAAATTTGAAATGGAAACAAGCAAAGCCGGGATTTTCAGCAAAGATGGATCGGTGACCGGCTGGCCCGTCAATGGATTGATGTTCACAGGGAAAGTGATGGGCGGTTCGGGCGTCAGTGTCGGTATCGGCGTGGAGGGGAGATGAATAGGTGTGGGTGTCGGGGGCGATGTTGTTATGTTGGGTTTGCAGGCTGACACGAGGATCAAGAAAAGCAGGGCAATTCTTTTCATAACTAATTATAGCCCTCACAACCAATCTGATTGTGAGGGATGAGACAGATTACCTCGCTTCGCCTTCCGGGGCGGCGTATAGAACCTGATAAATTCCCGGCTGTCCTTCCTTGAAAGTGCTGAAGGGTGTGACGATGATCATCCATGTATGTCCCGGTTTGAGCGCGGCAGGCGAACCGTCAAAATTCACGAATTTGATCGGGCGCTCGTAGCCGGTTTTCTTTTCATAATCACCCGCGCGTGTATTCCACTTGATCTTGAACATCTGTCCATCGCGGAATAAAAAGGCGTAACCTTCGTTGCCCTGGTCAAGATGAATATCAATGTTGGTTGGCGAAATGACGTCGGTATCTGCCATGATGACGATCAGATTTTCCATGTGAAGTTGGCGGCCTGTCAGGCGGTCAGTATCGAGGTGCAGAACGCCGGGGCTGTTCGGGTCGGAGTTGTCAACCGATCGCAGCCAGGCTTGATACAAAGGATCATACGTCCAGCCTGATTGGTTCAAGCTGGCGAAGAACACATTGAGTTGTGAAGCCGGAACGCCACCGCTTGGGACTTGATCCGAAAAAATATTGCTGGCGTAATTAA
Source organism: Chloroflexota bacterium (assembly GCA_021796315.1). The sequence goes on along the minus strand of JAJYOH010000457.1, from coordinate 3,033 downwards.
AAGGTTTGTCGGCACTGTGGCGCATGTTTTCATCGGCAATCGCTTTCATGCGATCCATCGTCAGCATTGAACCGCCAGCCGAGACTTCGTGCGTGACGAATGCACATTTTGGAATCCTGGCCAGGACTTCCGGCGAAGCAAATGCGTAGATCAGACAGCTATCCTGAAAAAAGTTTGCGATGTGAGCATAAAGCAAACGTCCGGAGCGGACCGGGCCAACTTCGGCTTTTGGATCCGTCTTCGGGTCCGGTGTCGGCGCGGCGTACGCATCATTCGGGACCAGTCCCGCGTCCCACGACAAATCATCTTTTTCCATGCTGATGGTTTGAGTACGTCCGCTCGATGGGTTTGCGTCGCTGTCATGGTCATCGTCGCCGACGTTCGCCTGCGCGAAATCCATGGTTGCCGGTTTTACGAATTCAATTGTGTAAGTCTGACCGGACTGAACATTGAATCCATAATAGCCATTCGTATCGGTGGTTGTTTGTTGGATAAGTTTGTTGCTTGCATCATACAAGTTGACGCATACACCGCCGATACCCGGCTCGCCAACATCCTGTATTCCGTTCTTGTTTTTATCCAGCCAGACTCGATTTCCTAAAAGAGTTCCGGTCTGTTGGAACGGTTCTTGGCGGACGTTGCAATCGCCGACGATGGGAATTTCCGGCGCGGGGTTTTCACCGTAGAAAACCGCCAGGAAGCGGTTGGCGCCTTCGGTGATCGAGAATTCAAAAACCATCGGCGCAAACGAAAGTCCCGCTTGCGGCCGCGCCGTTGCCGGGAAGTTGGATACGGAGATCAGCATCGCGGGGGTTTTTAGCAATGACGGATCGGTAACTGGTAATCCAGATAACGGGTTGATTCCTGCTGGAAATTCTGTTTGATCGGGGCCATACGTGACTTGTGTCGCAGTGGGTTGCGGCGTTGGAATCAGCGCTGAAGTTGCAGTAGTAGCGGTTTCTGTGCTTTGATGCTCGCTATTGCCCGGAGAGCTTGTTGAAATTTCATTAGTTGCCGGCGCACAGCTGTTCAATAGAAATACAGCTGCAACAACGCATGTGAACATAATAGACCGGTTTTTATGATGCATTTGTAACTCCTGAATAATTCTTTATGATACCGAGTTTATATTACTCCCCCGCGTCATAAGAGCAGTTGTCAGATTTGAAAACCTTCACGCAGCCGTTTCCAGGTATCTTCCAGCGTCTCCGGCAGGACGCGCGTTTCGGCGAGGGAAGACATGAAATTTGTATCACCGACCCAGCGCGGCACAATGTGAATGTGGACGTGTTCCTTTACGCCTGCGCCAGCCGCCTCGCCAATGTTCACGCCGACATTAAATGATTTCGTTTTGTAAACATTTCCCAATACGGTTGTACAGTGTGAAGTCAGTTCCATCATTTCGGCGCGCGTGGCCGCGTCCAGTTCCTCCAGATTGGGTTTGTGTGAGAACGGCACAACCATTAAATGTCCGCTCGTATAGGGATAGCGGTTCAGGATCACAAAGGCCAGCTGTCCGCGCTGGACGATTAAATTCTCAGGGCCGTCTTTCTTTGCGGGCAGGCTGCAAAATATACAGCCGTCTTCCTTTGAGTTTTCGATATATTTCATTCGCCAGGGTGACCAGAGATGTTTCATCAGATTGTTGAATTCTAGCAGATTTTGGCGGGTAGGTCACGTTTTAAACGTGACCTTTTACGACTTTCTCAAAGTTAGCGAATAAATCGCAAAACCCGCAAAGAGCGCAAAGATTTCTTTTTTTTCTTGGTGTACTCCGCGCTCTTCGCGGTAAGAATGAAAAAGCTCGAGTTCACCGTGGGTTTTTATAAAGACGTAACGAATCGATTTGTGAGACTTGTAAGTCCGCTCTTAATCGTGTATCCTCATTTCGATGCAACCCTCACTATTTTCAACCGTCCAGTGGACCGTTTCTTCGCTCACAAAATACGTGCGTGACCTGCTTGAGTCAGATGTGACGCTGCAAGATGTGTGGGTAGAAGGGGAGATATCCAACCTGTCCCGCCCGGCTTCCGGGCATATTTATTTCACTTTGAAAGACGCAGGCGCATCCTTGAAAAGCGTGATGTGGAAGATGACTGCCGCGCGTTTGGATCTCAAATTGCAGGATGGCATGGCCGTCGCGGTGCATGGCCGGATTGGAGTCTACGAAGTCAGTGGACAATATCAATTCTACGCCGATCAAATCCGACCGGTGGGCGAGGGGGCGTTATATCAGGAGTTCCTGCGCCTGAAAGCCCTGCTCGAAGCTGACGGTTTATTTGATCATGCTCGCAAACGCGCGATTTCTGAATTTCCAAAACGCATCGGCATTGTGACATCTGCAACCGGTGCAGCTTTGCGTGACATGCTCACTGCCATCCGCCGACGCCTGCCGCTGGTCGAGGTCATTCTGGCGCCATCGCCTGTGCAGGGCGATGAAGCACCGCCCAAACTGGTCGAAGCCATTTCTTCTCTTAATCAACTTGCCGCGCGCCCCGATGTGATTTTGTTGGCGCGCGGCGGCGGCTCTATCGAAGATTTATGGGCCTTCAATGATGAACGCGTCGTGCGTGCAGTGGCTGCATCCGAGATTCCCATCATTTGCGGCGTCGGCCACGAAACTGATTTCACGCTCTCTGACTTGGCCGCAGACTTGCGTGCGCCGACTCCCACTGCCGCCGCAGAGTTGGCAACGCCGGTCACCATCCTCGATCTTTCCGCAACGCTGCAATCCTTCCAAGCGAAACTTTCTTCTTTCGTCTCTTCCTTTCTCAATAATCGAAAATCCGAAATCGAAAATTTAGCTTCTGGATTGAAATTCTTTTCGCCATCTCGTCGTATTCAATCAGACCGGCAGAGACTCGATGAGTTTGCTCATCGTTCTCTGGCCGCGCAGGCGCATCGTCTGGCGCTCGAAGCGAGTCGGCTCGAGGGGTTGGGAAGACGCCTTGAGACGCTGAATCCGCTTCAAGTCCTGGCACGAGGCTATGCGGTGGTCGCACGTCGGGCTGACGGCGTCATTGTCCACAGCAT
>JAJYOH010000040.1 GCA_021796315.1 Chloroflexota bacterium | reverse complement strand
GCCGCCGCCAGCGTCAATGGCGGATATGGCAACTTCTCAGAAATCTATGACCGCGATGTTTACAGCTTCTGGCAGCCATTGGACGAGCGCTTCATCGGCGACATCATCAAACTAGCAGACTTAACTCACATGGATTTCGTATCTTTCTTCTGGACACGCAACTTTTTTGCCTATCTGAATTACAACGCCACCGATCACAATCAAAGCACCCAGGCTTTCAACCGCCAAATTAATCAAGCTGGCATGGCCGCAGTCCAAAACGGAAGCATCAGCGGACTCGGTCAGTGGTTTGAGCAGGAACTCAGCGCCCGACCCTGACATAAAGATATGATATCAACTCATTTCAAAGAAAAAATCAGAAAATCGATTGCAAACGAATCGCTGCAAACAGCCCTGGACGCCAACAGCGAGCGCCGACTCAAGGGAAGGCTTGTCGCATTCGAATCGCTCCCAGATTGGCATGAGCGCCGGCAGCGCGCCCACGCCGTCCGCGCAGATGTGATCGCGCATCTCGACGAATATCTCGAAAGATTTATCGCACAAGCCGAAAAGAACGGCATCATCGTCCATCGCGCCAAGGATGCGAACGAAGCCGTAACAATAATTTTAGGAATTGCAAACGATTCACCACGGAGTCACAGGGAACACGGGGAAGAACAAAAAAATATCTCCGTCCATCTCCGTTCATCTCTGGTGGCAAAATCCAAATCCATGGTCAGCGAGGAAATCAATCTCAACCACGCACTCGAAAAGGCCGGACATCGCGTCGTTGAAACCGACCTCGGCGAATACATCGTTCAATTGCGCGGAGAAAAACCGGCGCATATCATCACGCCTGCCGTTCATCTGCGCCGCGCGGACGTCGGCAAACTCTTTCACGAAAAAATTGGGGTTCCATACACCGAAGATATTCCCACACTGACAAACACCGCGCGAAAAATTTTGCGCGAAGTTTTTCTCACTGCCGATGTCGGCATCAGCGGCGTTAATTTCGGCGTGGCTGAAAGCGGCACACTTTGCATCATCACTAACGAGGGCAACGGGCGCATGGTCACGACCCTGCCGCCGGTTCACATTGCGCTGATGGGCATGGAAAGAATCGTCCCAACTCTCGACGATCTCGCCCTGATGCTTTCACTTTTGCCGCGTTCCGCCACCGGACAAAAACTCAGCGTTTACACACAACTGATAAATGCTCCTTTAGAAAATCAAATCCGTCATATCGTCATCGTTGATAACGGACGTTCCAAACTTCGCAACTCGCATTTACAGGAAGCGTTGTATTGCATCCGCTGCGGCGCGTGCCTCAATGCCTGTCCGGTTTTCCGCGAACTCGGCGGTCACGCTTACGTTGGCGGCGACGGTACCATCGCGCCTTACCCCGGGCCGATCGGTTCGATCGTCTCGCCCGGCCTGCTCGGAAAGAACTTTGTCCACCTGGCGCAAGCCTCCTCTTTGTGCGGCGCGTGCAAAGATGTCTGTCCGGTGGATATTGACCTGCCCAAACTATTGACACGTGTTCGCGCGGGCGAATCTCCCTCTCCCAGTGGGAGAGGGGCAAGGGGTGAGGGTGCCGGACTCGATCCATTTGCAAAATTCGGCTTGCAGATGTACAGCCGCGTCGCACGGAACCCGGGGCTTTTTTCCGCTTCACAAAAATTCGCCGCCCTGACAACTTTTCTCGTTTCCCCATTTTCGTCATGGATACGGCTTCCCGATTTTACAGGCTGGGGTCACAGCAAGGATTTCCCAAGGTTCGCGTCCAAACCATTTCGGAAAAGATTTCAACATAAAAAAATAAATGGGGCGGAGTCCGAAGTCTCCCGACTTCGGATGCAAAGTCAGGAAACTTTGCAATTCACATCAAGCATAAAAAATAAAATTGAAAAATTCTCGGAAGAATTAATTGCGCTCGGCGGAAATGTTCAGCGCGTGACGCAGGAAAATTTAAACGATGAGTTGGTAAAATTCCTGCGGGAGAAAAATGTCGGCACCGTGTTGATGTGGGACAAAGTCGCAGGCGTGGACGAGGCTCATTTAACGGAGGCCGGTATCGGCCTGGCGCGAGGCGATGACGAGAATGTAAAAGTCGGCATCACAGGCGCAGCATCCGCCATCGCCAATACCGGGACTCTGGTGATTCCATCCCGCACAGGCCAGCCGCTGACGACATCCCTGCTTCCCGAGATTCACATTGCGGTCATAAGGTCTGCGCAAATTTTGGAAACGCTGGAAGAAGCGATGCAGCTTGGCGAAATTAAATCCGCCGCTTCGATTGCGCTGATCAGCGGCCCATCGCGCACCGCCGACATTGAGATGACCCTTACCATCGGTGTGCATGGCCCGAAGGAATTAATTGTCTTTATAATGGAATAAACCCAAATCAAAACGGAGCGCTTGGAATGCAAAAAATAAAGGGCAAGGATTTTCAGCTCTTCATCTATTTTCTCGTCTTATCTTCCATCGTTGGCACTTTCATTGTTTATCTTGCGACTTATCGATTTGGTCCCGGCCTATCGACGGACGCGGCGCTGAATCTGTCAGCAGCCTGGAACCTTATGCGAAGCCGGGGATTTATCGACCTTTACGGCAACCCCATGACCCAGTGGCCTCCTCTTTATGCATCCATCCTTATCATCCTAAGCCGCATTACAGGCATGGATATTTTTATAGCAGGCTGGCATCTTAATGCCATCGTCTTCGGATTGATCGTTTTCTTTTCCGGGATTTTATTTTACAAGACTTATCCCGAAAAACCGATCTATGCATATTTGGGAAGCATAATCATCCTGACCAACCTGGGGATCATACAAATTTCCGCAAACATCGCCTCTGACCCGCTGTTGATGTTGTTCGTTATATTGTTTTTGATCTCCGCCAAAAATTTTGTGAACACTCAAAAAGCCGGCCACATTTTTTTGATGGGCTTGTTTGCATGCCTGGCAACATTTCAACGATATGCCGGGCTGGTGATCGTCGTAACAGGTTCGGTATTCCTGCTTTATTATTTTCGAAGCCGATTAACTAAGGCATTTCTTGTTGGCGCTGCCTTCTTTGTTTTTTCTGGATTCCCCATTATCGGCTGGGGCATCTTTCATAATCTTCCTATAAACGGGAACCTATTCGGAGATTATATGGGGGCAGTCCCATTGGGAAACCTTTATATATTCGCCGAAAAGTTTTTGTATTGGTTCATTCCTTATAGCATTATTCGAATTGCAACACCCTTTGGCATTCTCGTTGTAGTTGTTCTGATCTTGATCCTGCTTAATCGGCGAGTTATTTATTGGAAAAACTGGTTTAACCTTTTGACATCAGATTCTCAAATGGCGAATTTGATCTTCACCATAATATATGGGGGGATGCTTACTTTCTACGTTAGCTATTACGAGTTCGATACCCTGGATAGCCAGCGGATACACATCATTATCCTGCCATCTCTTTTGATCATCATCTTTGCAATTATGGAGGATTTAATCCCGCCTCGGCGCGACAGCCGAAACGCAAAGTTGAAATACCAGGTCCTGGCAGTATTATTCATCGTGTGGCTGATCTATCCTGTTTCAAAACTGGGAGACTATCTGCGAAAATCGTCGGGTGGTGAAATCAGTGGCACCAATATCTACAACACGGCTTTTTTAAGAGAATCCAATTTCCTAGAAACCGTTCAAACATTACCCGACACGCATCAAGACCTTTACAGCAACTACGAGGCCCCGGCCTGGTTCTACACACGGCAGGATATTAAGAGTCTGCCAAGGGTGGATAAAAAGGGAGAGTTGGATAAAGCTTCTCTTGAAAAATTCCAGCAGTCAATTGGTCTGGATGGAGGCGGTTATATCATTTGGTTCAGGATTTTCACCTTCAGGGAAAACCTGCCCAAGGTGAGTCAACTTTATCAAATGGCAAAAATAGAACCGGTCTTCATCAGCAACGTCGGCGATATATATCACATTGTGTCCAATAACCCATGAGGCCCAGCCTGAATTGACGGCTTGCAGGCCTGATGTTACAATCTCGCCCGCCTGGTGTGGGAGGCTTCAAGCCGTCACACACCACGTTGCTGACATGAGTCAGCGATGCCTAACGCCCCCATCGTCTAGGGGCCCAGGACGGGGCCCTCTCAAGGCCCAAACTGGGGTTCGAATCCCCATGGGGGCACACACGAGTCACCGATCCTGGTGACTCGTTTTTTTGTAAGTCGCCACAAAGTATTTCGTGTTCCAGGTTGTGAAAAGCTTGTGAGGAGAGAGGCTGACAGAATAAACATGACAACTTCAAGAACTTTTTCACGCGGATATTTCATCGCTATCGTTGCTACGGTGTTATGGTCAACCACCGGCGTGCTCATCAGCTATTTGAGCAAAACCTACCAGCTGCCGTCACTCGTGCTGGCATTCTGGCGCGACCTGTTCGTTTCGTTCGGCATGTTGGTCGGACTTTTGGTTTTCAGCCGCGCACGCTTTCATCTTGAAAAAATTCACTGGCTGTTCATAATTTTTTACGGCCTGACGCTGGCGATCTTCAATTCCATGTGGACCTTTTCCGTTCAGTACAATGGTGCGGCAGTCGCGACTGTGCTGGCCTTTAGTTCGCCCGCCATGACTGCCATCTTGAGCCGCCTGATCTTCAAAGAGCAGTTCAACAGCGTCAAAATCATTTCCATCCTTTTGAGTCTGGCTGGGACGATCCTTGTCTCCGGTGCAATTGACCCATCGGCATGGAAGCTTAACCCGGCGGGGATCATCTTCGGCCTGCTGACAGGTCTATTCTTCGCCTTCTATAATCTCGAAGGCAAACATGCTTCAGATAAGGCCATCGATTCGTGGACGGCCATGCTGTATAGTTTTTCTGCGGCGGCTTTCTTCTTGTTCTTTTTCAACATCGGCGCCAACACATTTGCCGGAAAATTTGCACTGACGGATTTGATGTGGCTTGGAAATTCCGTCAGCGGCTGGAGTATTCTTTTTTTCCTCGGTGTCGTGCCGACTTTGGGCGGTTTCGGACTTTACACTTTAAGCCTGCGTTATCTCCAGCCGACGGTTGCGAGCCTCATCGCTACGCTCGAACCGGCGCTCACCGCCGTCTGGGCTTATCTCTTCCTCAGAGAAATGTTGACTGGGATTCAATTGGCCGGCAGCCTGCTTCTTTTCACAGGTGTCATTTTGCTGCGCGCCGGTGAGAAAAACAGTACTCCTTTGCTGGTAGAACAAGGTTAGGTTCATCCGAAGAAGAACGACTCTTGACATTGCCCCCCAAAAAGAGCTAAAGTAAAAGCGTACTCGAAAGGGAGGTTGCTTTATGTTGAAACGTATTTTGCCATTCCTGCCTGTTCTTATGCTCGTTTACTTTGCGGCTTGCACGCCAGAACCGGGGATACCGGTCACCAGCGGTGACAGTCCCACCGTCACTGCATTCATCAAACCATCTGTCCAGACCGCCGTCATCCAAACCGTGACAGCCGCGGCCCTGACCGCTGCCGCACCCACTCCCACACCAGCGCTCGACCCTCAAAAGCTCATCAATACATTGAATAGCGCAATGGTCGGCATCGATCCGTTGGGTGAAACCATCGAAGCCAAGTTCGAGGTGATCGACGCTGAGTATCTCACCGATGGACAATCAAAAGAAATCCAAACGCTGCGGATTCACGTTGAGTGCGAATGGATTTTCAGGGACAACTGCACGCCCGAAGAATCCTTTGTCAACCTGATGCACGCATTTGCCGCCGATAAAATGATCGAAAAAGTCAGTCCGATGATGCCGTCCACGCTCAAGGATATTCAGGTCGTCACATTCAACCACATGCAACAGAACGGTATCATCATGGTCAAATGGCAGGATGTTGTCGACTATGGTACGGGAAAAATCAGCGGCCAGCAATTAGGCTCACACATCATAAGATCGCCATAATCATATTTCGTTTCTTCTTTGCAAAAAGGGTGTTATCAACACTGACATGGCTGACATCATTGTTATCGGAAGCATTAACGCAGATCTTGTCATGCGCGCTCCGCGTTTTCCTGCGCCTGGCGAAACCATTCAAGGCGAAGACCTCGCCACCATTCCCGGCGGCAAAGGCGCAAACCAGGCTGTGGCCGCGGCCCGCCTGGGTGCGGACGCAGCCATGATCGGCCGCGTGGGCACAGACTCTTTCGGCGCCAGTCTTATCGAAAACCTAAAACAAAACCTTGTGGACACCACTCACGTGATGCGCGATGAAACTACCGCGACCGGCACGGCTGTCATCGTGGTGGACGCGCATGGGCAGAACAGCATCGTGCTTTCGCCGGGCGCAAACGCGGAAGTCAAACCTGCGGATGTGGAGCCCGCTTCTTTTCTGGACCCTTCGACAGGCTCAGGGCGGCGCCCGAAATTGCTTCTGCTTCAATTGGAGATTCCAACCGAGACGGTTTTACACGCCGCCCGTCTCGCCAAAGAAAGCGGGTTGCGCGTTTTGCTGAATCCTGCACCGGCGCGCGAACTGCCCGACGAATTGCTGGCGCTGGCAGATTTCATCATCCCCAACGAAACCGAATTGAGTCTGCTGACGGGAAAAACCGTCAGCGATATAAAATCTGTCGAAGCGGCCGCCCGCTCACTGGTCACGCGTGAGGCGCAGACGGTCATCGTCACGCTCGGTGCGAACGGCGCGTTGATCGTCAACAAAGGTGGCGCAAAACACATCCCATCTTTCAAAGTAAATGTAGTTGACACCACCGCGGCAGGCGATGCTTTTATCGGCGGGTTTGCAGTTGCATTGCTGGGTGGTCAATCACTCGAAGATGCCGTACAATATGCGTCTGCCTGCGGCGCACTGGCCGTGACCCAATTTGGCGCACAGCCATCGCTGCCAACGGCAGGTGAAGTGAAACAATTTTTAAGGGCACAGCAGAACGACTAGCCGCCGAAATCAAAACTGCCTTGCCATGCCCCAAACATTTCATGAATCCAAAACGCATTCTATTCGACACTGACCCCGGCATCGACGACGCTCTGGCAATCCTGCTGGCAGTAGCGTCACCTGAATTAAAGATAGAAGGCATCAGCGCGGTACACGGAAATTGTTCGCTCGAACAGGCAACCATTAACGCTCTTTCGGTGCTCGAGCTGGCCAAAGCTACTGATATCCCCGTTGCACGCGGCTTTGAATTACCGCTCGTGCAACCATCCCTGCTGGCGCCGGAGACTCACGGCAATACCGGATTGGGTTATGCAAATCTCCCAGCGCCGAAGATCAAGCCGGTTGCCCAACACAGTGTGGAATTTCTGATTGAGAAGATCATGTCTGCGCCGGGCGAGATCACGCTGGTCTGCATCGGCCCGCTGACAAACGTTGCGGTTGCCATCCGCAAGGAGCCGCGTATCGTGCAAGCGGTCAAAGATGTGATCATCATGGGCGGCGCGATCCGTCATCAGGGCAACACCACGCCGCAATCTGAGTTCAACGTTTACGTTGACCCGCACGCCGCGCACATTGTCTTCCACAGCGGAATGCCAATGACGCTTGTTCCGCTGGACGTGACTTATCAATGTGCATTGACAAAACAGGATGTAGCCGAACTGCAAAAGATCAAGTCTCCCATTCCAACCTTCATCGCCGATTCAACTCGTTTTTACATGGAGTTCCACGACGAGTATCAAAAAATTGACGGCTGCATCATCAACGATCCGCTGGCTTTGGCCTTGACATTTGCCCCTGAGTTGTGCGATTATGAAGAACATTTCGTGGATGTGGATATTTCCGGCGGAGTTTCGATGGGCAACACCTTCGCCGATTTTTATAAAATGACCAGGAGACCCGCCAACATGAAAGTCGCGCTGGGTGTTCGTGCGCGAGATTTTATCGAATTATTTATGGAACGTGTTGGCAGATTAAGCAGGGCGATTTCAGCCCGGGAGGTGCCCGCAAAAAACAAAGCCGCCTTTCGTTCCGTTTGATGCGTTTTTTCGTCCAACTTATAAAAAGGAGAGTGTTACATGAAGTTATTCGATAGCATCAAGAAAGATTTTAGTACCATCACGTGGGTTCTCATGGTCGTCGCCATCGCCATTAACGTGGTCATGGGCGAGATTGTTGTCCTGCTCAAACTGCCGATCTATTTGGACTCGATTGGCACCGTGCTGGTAGCAGTTACCTGCGGACCATGGGCCGGCGCATTGACCGGCGCCCTCTCGAACACCATCTGGGGACTCTTGATCGATCCGAACGCCCTGCCCTGGTGGCCGGTCGCTTTGTTCATCGGTTTCGTTGCCGGATGGTGCGCGATTGGCGGCTTGTTCAAGAACTGGTGGAAGGTTGTCATCGCGGGTTTCCTGATCGCCCTGACTGCGGCTACCGTTTCGACGCCGATTGCCGTCTACATTTATGGCGGCATCACCGCCAGCGGTTCTTCCTTCATCACGGCTTATCTGCTCCAGACCGGACAGGGCGTGCTGCAAGCTGTGTTCAGCACCAACTTCCTGGTCGAGCCAGTGGACAAGATCTCAACATCCCTTTTGGCCTTTGCGATCATCCAGGGTCTTTCAGGCCGCTTCCTGGCGCGCTTCCCGCGCCCGGAGAATGTTGAAGTCGACAAGACCGCTGGCCGCACACAGGTTCTTATCGCCATCGGCATCGTGATCGTGCTTGTTCTGATCGCGGCCTTTGTGTTGACAAATATCCTCACCAAATAATAATCAACCAGGCCTCCCTTCCCTAACGGGAAGGGAGGCCAACCACAGATGCACGAACGACTTTCTTTTTACGTCAAACGCGATAGCTTCCTCCATCGTCTCAATCCGCTGACCAAGCTGACACTGGCCTTCGGATTGATCTTTGTTGCATTTTTCAGTCCCTGGTATTGGGCGCCTCAAATATTATTTTTAGTCGCAATTATCCCCCTCAGTATTCTTGGAAAAGTTCATCGCGAATATTTCGGCGCGGCATTCCGGCTTATCCTGCCCGCAGCAGGCTTTCTCTTTTTGATGCAGGCCTTCTTCCAACCTATCGGCACAAAAGCAATTTTCAAATTTTGGTTTTTAAGCATTACTCCTGAAAGTCTGGCATTTGCCTTCGCCAATGCCTCACGCATTTTCGTGATGGTCTCTTCATTTACAATTCTTTTGCTGACCACTCATCCCAGCGACCTGATGAGCGACCTGACCCGCCGCGGCCTGCCAAGTCAATTTGCGTACGTCATCATTTCAACCATCCAGATCATCCCGCAGATGCAAGCCAAGGCACAGACCATCATCGCCGCACAACGTTCGCGCGGGCTGGATACACAAGGCAGTTATCTCAAACGCATCGGAGCGCTTGTGCCGCTGGTTGGGCCGCTGGTGTTCGGCTCGCTGGTCGAAGTTGAAGAACGCGCCATCGCCATCGAGGCGCGCGGCTTCACATCCACCCGGGTCAAAACTTCCCTGCGCGAAATCCCGGATGCCCGCTTCGATAAAATATTGCGCTGGTTCTTTATCCTGCTCGTCATCGCCGTTATCGCGGCCCGCATATGGCTATCGTAAACCTTCAGAACGTCACTTATAAATATCCGCTCACTGATGCACCCGTCCTTTCCAATATCAATCTGGAAGTGAAGGAGGGCGAGTTCGTCGCGCTCATCGGCCCGAACGGTGCGGGAAAATCCACGCTGTGTTATACACTGGCCGGGTTTATTCCGCATTTTTTCAAGGGTGAACTGGAAGGCAAAGTTGAAGTCGCAGGCGTGGACTTAAAAACATCCGCACTCAGTGAGTGGGTGAGAAATGTTGGGCTGGCTTTCCAGAACCCATTCAACCAGATCAGCGGCGCAAAATATACCGTCTTCGAAGAGATTGCATTTGGATTGGAAAATCAGGGCGTGCCGCGCGATGAAATGAATCGGCGCGTCGAAGAAGCCCTGACCATGACCGGCATCCGTGATTTGGCCGATCGCTCGCCTTATTCTCTTTCCGGCGGGCAACAACAACGCGTCGCCCTGACCTCGATCCTGGTCATGCAACCGAAACTGCTCGTCCTCGACGAACCGACCTCGCAAATGGACCCGATCGGCACGCGCGAAGTCTTCGGCGTGATCCGCCAGATGGCTGCACGCGGCATGACCGTTGTCATGGCTGAGCACAAGATCGAATGGATCGCTGAATTCGCCGACCGCGTGGTAGCGCTCAAAGATGGAAAGATTTTATTGCAGGGCGCTCCCTCCGATGTGCTGACGTCCCGCCTGCTTTCAGAAAACGGCTTTGGAATTTCGCGCTACACATCCACCGCGCGTGAAGCTTTGAAATATGACCTGTGGCCCAAACATCTGCATCTGCCAGTTACATTGCAGGAAGCCGTGGATGGATTCGGGAGCGGGAAATGAAAATCGAAATCAAGGATCTGCATTTCACCTATCCCGGCGGAGTGGAAGCTTTACGCGGCATTTCGCTGACCATCGATCCCGGTGAGCAAGTCGCCATGGTCGGACAGAACGGTTCCGGGAAAACAACTCTCGTGAAGCATCTGAACGGGTTGTTGCAGCCCACTTCCGGGTCGGTGTTGATCGGCGATTGGGACACCAGGAAAGTCGCCGTGGCAAAACTCGCGGCGCGCGTCGGTTACGTCTTCCAGAATCCCGATGAGCAATTATTCTCAAGCAACGTCGGCATCGAAGTTGCATTCGGTCCGCGCAATTTGGGTTATTCTGCCGAAAAAACAGACGCGCTGGTAAAAGATGCACTGGCTCTGACCGAGCTCAGCGACAAGACCAGCACGAATCCTTACGACTTGTCCCCCACCTGGCGCAAAATGGTTGCACTGGCTTCCATTATTTCAATGGACTCAGACATCGTTATCTTCGATGAACCAACCACTGGTCAGGATGCCTTGAGCATAGCGCGCATTGCGCACGTCGTCGCGGAGTTAAAGAGGCGCGGCAAGACGGTCATTACGATCACTCACGATATTGATTTTTGTGCGGAGAATTTTGAACGCGTGATTGCACTCTCGAAAGGACAAGTTCTGCTGGATGGCGCGGCCAACGAAGTTCTTGGTCAAGCCGATGTGCTGGCGCAAACATACGTTGACCCGCCGCAGCTCACCCGACTCGGCAAACGATTGAAGTTGAAGAAAACGGTGCGCAACCAGGAAGAATTTTTAGCGGCGCTGAAAAAATAAATTTTGTAATGGCGGATCATGATCCGCCATTATTTTTTATAAACCACCAATTCCTCGTATCCCGAATCTTCTGCAAACTCACGCTTATAAATTACATCCTCCAATTCCGCGACGACGATTTCCGCCGTTGTATAAATCCTGCAACCCGGCACAAGATGCCCGCCGATGGTTTTTCCGTCGCCATCCGAAATCGAAATATGCAAATGCGAACCATTCGTGGAGACAGTTCCATTTAATGAAACGATCTCAAAGTGGCCCTCATATTCCGTATAAAATTCGCGGTTGGCGAGGCGCAACGTGGCGTATGTCAAACTTCCAACGGAGGAAAGAATACAACCGGCCTCGATCTTTTTTTGTGCGACAAAACTTTCGATCTCATTAAATAAATCCTGTCCGGGTTTCAGGCGAAAAGTGTAAGTCTGCATATTTGTCTCCTCACAAGCTGAAATTATAAAAGCGAAGTGCGCCTCTCTGCACGCTTTTAGTCAATGGGAGTGGCTAAACCCGATGAGAAAAGCCAAGCCGTGAATTACACTGATTTCACGGAAGCTTTTAAAAATTCGTGGCAAAGATTTTTCCGCTCCGTTTAATGTCACTTCGATTTTAGACACTCTCCGCTTTTGGTTATCAATACTGGCTTTGATAACATTTATAAAATACATGTCCCGGGGTGACTATTTGCGGGAGTCCATCAGACGTGGTAACTTGATAATTACTCAAATCACCCTGAATATTTTTCAGCATACTTTTTTCCATCCATTTAGTGATCGTGAACGAACGCCAATCTTTATCTGAAACACTATCGGGGGCTTGCAGGCGGCAGACTAAAATTGCGCCAACGGCATCGCGCGTCAAACCCGGCAGGGATTGATCTTTGAGCTCGCCGACCAAAACAGGGACCGTGTCGCTTGAAAGCGAAACCAAATAAGGCACATCCAATCCGTCGCCTTGTGTGGCGCGAGCCACATTTTGTCTCACTATGAAACCATCCACGTTCATTACACTCAACGTTGTCCCAAAACCTAAAGATGCGATCAACATTGCAAAAGCAAAGACGCGCTCGCGCCGCAGGATTTCCAACACAACCACCGCGCCAAGCAAAAGCCCGATCCAGACCAGGGCGACGTGAGTGTAAGTCCGCAGGCGGGAAAAGCCATAAGCGGCCTCATAAAGATTCAGGCGTTGATAGGCCGACACAAGCATGACCATGACCAGTACGACGATGGCAACACTCAACCCGGAAAAAACACGGCGCTGCGCTTCATTCTCCCGACGGGTAACGGCTCCCAGCCCGAGGATCATCAACAAGCTGAAAACGGCTACTGCCACCAGCTCGCCGAATCCGCGCCGCGCGTATTCAGAGTAGGTATAACCGTCGATGTGAATGTTGGATTGTCCGCCAAAGAAATATCGGAACTGGATAAAGACAAAGACTGCAAATAACACGGTCACGCTGCCGAGCACAATCGCGGACTCGGTAAAGCCAAGCAGTTGATTGATCAGCGGCTTGTCTTCGCCGATCAATTTTTCATCCTTGCTTTGTGTGGCGGCGTGCAGAAAAATCCCAGCCAGAAAATACGCGCCAATCAGAATATAGATGAAGCGGAAAATGTATTCGGGCAAATTTTCCAACTTGAAAAGCTTGATAAATATATTGAGTTGCTGGCTAAAGATGGCGTCGGCGGAAGCCAACAGAGCGGCGAAGATAGCCAGCACAGGCAAAGCAATGACAATGCCGCGCACCACCGGCCAAAGATTTCGCTTCGGCGCAGTTGCTCCACTCTCAGCTTGTTCGCGTTTGACCTCGGCATTGAAAGTCAGTGGACGGGCGATTATGCTGGCTATTAATTTGAGAAACCCGGAGACATAATCGGAGACGCTGTACTTGAACCAGCGTCCGCCGAGGTAGGTCATGGCAAGAACAGCCATCAGAAAAAGTGTAAAGACGACGCTCAGAAAAACCGTCAGCGGCTCGGCGCGGATAAAGGTCACAGCATCGAAAAACAGGATGAGCGGAATCAGCCACAGGCTTCCGCGCGAAGCGGTTTTTTCATCCCGCCATAAAAGAAAGAATCCACCGGCAAGACACAAGACGGTGAAGATGGCAAAGTTGATGCCGCCGGGTTTTTTCCAAAAAAGAAAATCAAACAGCCAGCCAAGAGCAATCGCGACGACCCAAAGCAAGTTCGGATTTTTCTTCATCATGCATCTCCTCAACAAATTTTCCCCAGAATAGCAGACCCTGACTTTCGGAGTCTCTCAAAGGCTATCACATTTTTTCGGATCCAAAAGAGACGTTACAAATTAATGGCAGATAAATCGGCCTATTGACATCCGATTAAAGCTATGTGATACTTTTGCCATTGTTCGGGGCGGATGAAAAATCAGAGCCATCCTTATGAAAGGAGGAGGTGATGTCTAACATGGATAGTAGTATCAAACCCAGCGCTGTGGCATCCCTCCTCAAATAGAGGGAAGCCACAGCGCCCACGAATGCCATCCGAAAGGATGGCATTCTGGTTTAAATCTGGCATGATAGTTTGAATTTGATCGGCTGCTTATTGTTTGTTGACTGTTACACGGATCGCCGTTCCACAATACTCACATTCAACGGTTTGATTGTCCATCCATGAAACATCATCGACGTGAACGGGCCCTCCACATTTTGGACAATTGGTTGGCAAGGTCCCACGCCTCGCCGCCAACCTGGCAGGAGACTGGGTTTGTGATGGCAGTGAACCAACCCTGCCGCCAAATTCGTTTTGGATCGCAGTTGCTGCGCCTTTCATACTTTTGTTGTTAAATTTGCGCGTGATGTTGGCGTAGAACATTGGCGAACGGTCAACCATGCGGTATTGAATGAACATGGATAAACCTGTGCGAGCCTGCATCAATGCTGACTGGGCATTGCCTGCGTCTGCATAAACGTGAGCAGCGCGCGCATGTAAGTTGGCCGCCTGGCGCGGACGCTGGACATCGAGTTCGCGCGCTAATTCCGCAAAAAGCGGAGCGGCATCACCGGGATTTCCATTTCCGGCCAGTTGATTGGCCTTTGCCAGAACTTCAATTTGTGCGGCATTGAGGGGTGCATTTCGCGCAACAGGATGTAAATTTCGAAACATACTTGTCTCCAATTTCCTCGCCTGACTACACAGACGGCATTTTACGCGCAAGGTCTGCCAGCAGATATAAACCTTCGCCAGTTGCGATGACGATCATGCCCTGCACGAAGAGAAAAACAGCCAGCCCAAAGCCGGTGAGCAAACCAGCCAGTCCGGCTGCGGGGCGCACCGGCGCGCCAGATAGAGTGTGTTGTCCCGACCGTAGCGCGCCGACTACAACGGTTGCGACTCCACTCAGCATGACCAGAATGCCGAGGATGATCAAGATGATGGCGGTAATACGAGCAATTGTATTCATGGATTATTCTCCTTCGATGGAGAATGTTATCACCCACAAATTATTCCAATGTGAGACACGTGTAAAATTTTTGTAAAACACATCGGTCAACTTTAAAAAGGAGAGGAATTTTTATTCATCGCCAAAGGAGATTCCGATTCCACGGGCGGTAATAATTCCATCCTCATCCGGCTTCACCCGCCGAGGGACAGCTAACGCGTCCTGAAGGCCAATGTCTGTGATCCGCTCCCCACGCAAAGCCACCATGCGATCAAACCCGCCGTTCGATGCCAACCTGACAGCGGCCGCTCCATAACGCGTCGCCAGCCAACGATCAAAACCTGTCGGCGTGCCGCCGCGCTGGAGATGTCCAAGAACTGTGACGCGGGTTTCAAATCCCTGTTTCTCGATATACTCGCCAACTTGCTGTCCGATACCGCCCAGGCGCGGCACATAGATTTCATTGCCGCCCCGCGAGAATATCTGTGCCCCGCCCAATGGCTTGGCTCCCTCTGAAACTGCGAGGATGCTGAACAAACTGCCGCGTTCCACACGCTGGCGGATTTTTGCAATGACCGATTCAAATTTAAATGGGATTTCCGGAATCAGGATGACATCCGCACCGCCTGCCACTCCGGCGTGTAAAGCGATGAAGCCGGCCTCGCGTCCCATCAATTCCAAAACCATGACGCGATGGTGGGCTTCGGCGGTCGTATGTAAACGGTCAATGGCTTCAGTTGCAATGTTAAGTGCCGTATCGAATCCAAAAGTCACGTCCGTGCCGCCGATGTCGTTGTCGATTGTTTTGGGCACGCCAATAACGGGCACACCTTTCAAATAAAGTTCATGCGCGATCCGCAGAGTCCCGTCGCCGCCCACCACAAGCAGGGCGTCCATCTTTAGACGTTGGATACCTTTTACAATTTCATCCGATACGTCAATGGTGACTTCCATGCCATCCCGCACCACTTTGCGCGCATAAGGATTCCCGCGATTGGCAGCTCCCAAGATCGTTCCGCCGCGCGATAAGATTCCGCTTACGTCCCGCATCGTCAACGGGACGACGCCTTTATCATCGAGGAAACCATCATACCCATCGCGGATGCCAAACACTTCACATCCGTACTCAAGGATTGCAGTTTTCACTGCGGCGCGGATGACTGCATTCAACCCCGGCGCATCCCCGCCGCCGGTCAGGATTCCGATTCGATTCATGGTTGTTACCTCCTTACTTATGGGCTATATATTTAATCTTACTCCAAACGATGTACTTTCTTGCTTTTCCCAAACAATCCCCATATAATGATACGCATGAATGAACAAAAGCAATCCACTCCATTGCAAACGTTGACCAAATGGCTGGTCCCCATCGCCGCCATCATTGTGCTGTCCGCGTGGATTTACATCGCACCGCCCGGCTTGCTTGGCAAACTGGACGCGGTCGGATACGCAGTTTGTCATCGACTCGATTCGCACTCGTTACATGTTGGCGGCATACAACTTCCATTATGCGCGCGCTGCACAGGCGAGTTCAATGCCGCCGCCATCGCGTTGGTGTTCCAGGGTTTTGTCAGCCGCAAGAAAAACAAACTTCCCAATCGCGGCATTCTGGCGCTGTTGGTCATCTTCTTTCTCTCCTTTGCCATTGACGGTTCAAATTCCTACCTGGCTTTGATGAAAAACACCTATGCGGGTGCATTCGCCAATATTCCGAATCCATACATCACGGATAACATAACCAGACTCTTTACCGGAAGCGGCATGGGAATCGCAATGGCCAGCGTTTTATATCCGATGTATAACCAAAGTATCTGGCGTACATCCGACGAGAGACCTTCCATGAACTGGCGTCAATTCGGACTTTTAGTCGGCATTGTGCTTCTGATAGATTTCGCCGCCCTGACGGAGAATCCCTTCATCCTTTATCCCGTGGCGCTTGTCAGCACACTTGGAGTTCTCGCTCTGTTGACAATGGTTTTCAGCATCGTGTGGACCATGATCATGCGGCAGGAAAACGCCTTCGACCATGTCCGTCAATTATGGCTTCCCGCACTGGCAGGCTTGACTTTGGCATTTCTTCTGATACTGAGCATCGACCTCTTCCGCTTCAATCTCACACACACCTGGAGCGGGTTCCCCGGACTTTCTGGATAGGAGGCGCCTATGGATATATTGCTTGGCGTTTTTTCAGCATTTGGACTTTCAGCCAGCGCCGGACTGAACGCATACATTCCCCTGCTCGTGGTCGGCGTGCTGGCGCATTACACAAACCTGATCAAACTCACTTCGCCGTGGGACGCACTTGCCAATCCATGGATATTAATTTTCCTCGGCATTCTGCTCATCATCGAAATGCTGGCTGATAAAGTCCCGGCGGTGAATCACATCAACGACCTCATCCAAACTTTCGTGCGGCCTGTTGCGGGCGCAATCGTCTTCGCAGCAGGGGCTAATGTTGTAACCGGAATCAATCCCGTTCTGGCGTTGGCCTGTGGATTGCTGGTGGCAGGCAGCGTGCATGCCGTCAAATCGGGCATGGTCCGTCCGATGGTCACAGCCACGACCGGCGGCGTGGGGAACGTCCCCGTCAGCATCGCGGAGGATGCAGCCTCCACGACAATTTCGTTCTTATCCATCCTTGTCCCAATTGCAATCGTCGCCCTGGTTGCCATCCTGATCATTTTCCTGCTGTGGTGGTGGGCGCGCCGCACGAGCAAAGAGCAAGCCTGAACCTTGGGTTTTACTTTTGGAGAATCACAACGCTCCAAAATTCAAAATTCATTCTGTATTCGTAAAAGGAGAAGAGAAAATGAACGATAACATGTCCACCCCAACCCCCATGCCAGATGCGCCGAAGAAAAATAACACGCCGATGATCATCGCGGTGGTCGTCATAGTTATATTATGTTGTTGCTGTGCGGCTGGCGGTCTTGGTTACTATCTATACCAGAATGGTGACGCGATCTTTAAGACCGGTGCGATGCTCTTAAGCGCCATGTAATAATTTATCAGAATCAAAACGGCCTCTTTATTGCGGAGGCCGTTTTGATTTAAACAACTCTTGAAGTTCAGCGAGCGCCATCCCCGCCATTTCGCGGTCTTTTGCATCGAGCAACAATTCGTTGAACTCATCTTCATCCAACACCGTTTGTTTCCCATCGACGCCCACCCAAAGATCAAGAGCAAGGTCAACATAAGAAACACTCCCGTTCGCGATCACTGCCGGGCGACCGACATTGCAATACCAGCCTTTGATCTCGTCATCATCGCGATCGTGAATTTCAAAAATGTTGAACCAGCGGTCGGAATAAAAAGTTTCAACGAAGCGATCATTTTCCTTGAACGCCACATCCATGAAGGGCGTGTCGGGACGATTGAAAAAAGCTTCGAGTGTCACCGAATTTTCATCACGCGCCAAGATACGGCCATCGTATTGCCAGGTCACTTCACCGGCTAAATTTTTCTTCAGCACAACAATCGGTTCATTCATAGTTTGCTCAAGGCGGCGTCCTCGCCGCCGAGGACTGCGGCGAGAGCAAAAATTATCCAAGACATTCCATCTTAACTTTTACTTCGATTTCTTCTCCGACCTTCGGCTCATCCTTCAAATAAAAATATAAACCATTATCCAGCGCGACCTTGAAATGGTCCTGTTGAAAAATGACATCTGCTGCGCGGCCACTGACCACGCTTCCTCCCTCGACCGGAAACGGGCGCACCAGTAAATTAACTTTTTCCCCGGCCTGATGCTTGTGCCCGCACGCCGCCGAAAAGGTACCGAATTCCGTTTGAACCTTCGCACCTTCAACTTTCAAACCGATAAAAATATTTCCCAATCCCAAAAATTGCGCCGCCCACACCGAGCCCGGATTTCCCCACACATCGGCGGGACTCCCTTCACGCACGATCTGACCATCATGCAGAAGCAACACACGATCCGCGATGGTAAAGGCTTCCTCTTGATCGTGCGTGACATAAATCGCGGGAATGCCGGTGCGATGCAAAATGCCGCGCAACTGATTCAACAAATCTTCGCGCAGGGCGCGATCCAATGCGCCGAGAGGCTCATCAAACATCAAAAGTCTGGGGTGCGGAGCCAGCGCACGCGCCAAGGCCACGCGTTGTTGTTCGCCGCCGGAGAGATCGGTCACTTTGCGATTACCAAAATCTCCAAGGTTGACAATGTCCAACACTTCGGCCACACGGGCTTGAATTTTATTCGTCCGCCAATTTTTCATCTTCAAGCCAAAGGCCGCGTTGTCAAAAACTGTCAGGTGAGGGAAAAGCGCGTAATCCTGGAAGACCAGCCCAAAGTCCCGAAGATGAGGCGGCGTGGAGGCGAGATCGTTTCCGTCCCACAGAATCTGACCGGCGTCAGGCGCTTCGAGTCCGGCAATCATCCGCAATAAAGTTGATTTTCCACTGCCCGACGCGCCCAACAGGCAAATCGTTTCGGCCTTGTCCACCGTGAACGAGATGCCGCGCAAAAGCGGCTGGCCTTCATAGGTTTTATAAACATCACGGAGTTCGAGCATCAAAATTCTCCAGCGCCGGGCAGACGCAGTTTCTCGATGAGCAAAATACTGACAGTCGTGAGCGCCATCAGCAATGTCGCCATGGCCATGGCCTGACCATAATTCAAGCCGCCGGGCTGGGAGAGGAAGCGATAGATGGCGATTGGAATGGTCGGATATTCGGGACGTGAAAGCAAAGCCGTTGCGCCAAACTCGCCGAGCGAGATCGTGAACGCAAAAGTCGCGGCAGAGAGAGTCGCGCGACGCAGGATCGGCCAATCCACAGTTTGCCAAACGCGGAACGGCGATGCGCCAAGCGATGCCGCGGCCTGACGCAATCTGTCAGGGATGGATGCAATCGCAGGCTGAAGCGCGCGAATGACAAAAGGCAAAGCCACGAGTGTGTGCGCAAGAGGCACGAGCCACGGAGAAGTGAGCATTCGGCCAAACGCAATAATGAAACCGAGACCAAGTGTGACCGCCGAGGCGCCGAGCGGAAGGATCAAGATTGGATCGAGAATCTTTTCGAGGCGGCCCGGCTTTGCCAATGCGGACGCGGCGGGGAAACCCAGCAAAAGCGAAAGCAGGACTGTCGCGCTGGCATAGCCAAGTGAATTCAACGCGGCTTGAACTGGCGGGACGTAAAAGATCGAATCGCGACGATTGATAAAAAGTTCGGTATAGTAATCAATGGTGAAACCAGTCTGGATTTGCGTTCGCTCACCGCGATCCGCACTTAGGCGGGAGACAGAACGGAGCGGCAGGGCCAGCATTGGTAAGATGAAGAAGGATAAAAGAAGAAAGATGAAAGAAGTGACAAAGATTTTTTCCCGCAAGGTTTTGGCTTTCGTTGTGATCGTTGAACGCGGCGCTGTTTGAACTGCGGAACGAGTCAGTGTGCGCGTGTAAAGAATGGAAAAGGCCAACGTACAAAGTAATTGAATCAACGAGAGCAAAGCAGACACGGGCAGATTGAGCAACTGCAAGGCTTGGATATAAATTTCCACTTCAAGCGTGGCAAAGTGCGGACCGCCCAGCAAAAGGATCACGCCGAAGCTGGAAAAATCGAAAAGGAAAACCAACAGCGAGGACGCAAACAATGATGGGCGAAGCAGCGGCAATATTACATTCAACCAGACGCGACGCGAATCCGCACCGAG
>JAJYOH010000039.1 GCA_021796315.1 Chloroflexota bacterium | reverse complement strand
AACACAATTGGGGCGCAGTTGATGGTGTGAACTTGCTTTGCTTCTTTTCCAAGCCAAGATTTGGCTTCTTCTCGAATAATGGAAACATATTTTGGGCTTTGTTCAAGCAGGACGAATCTTCGTTCAAGTTTGACAGCCGCTTTTCCAACTGTTCCTATTCCAGCAAAAGGATCAAGAACTACATCGCCTTTGAAAGAATAATAGGTGATTACTTTTTCTGCCAATTCAACAGGAAATATTGCGGGGTGGCGCGAGTCGTGGGTCGGAGTAATTCGCCAGATATTTGTGTGTTCGTAGTCATCACCAATTTTTGATGCCTTTACAATATCTTTGTCAGGGTGAGCACGAATATTCCAGTCAATTAATTTGTCACTATGTTTTCGATAAACCAAAATATATTCTGTGACAGGTACGGCTTTGTATTGCAATGGGTTTCGGTCTGCTGCAAATCTTCTGCCGCGCCCTGTTGCCCAACCTGCGCCTTCTGGTTTCTCCCAGATAATGTCATCAATGAAATCATAACCCTCTTCAATAAACAATCTGTGCATATCGAAAGGCACGGCAATACGACGCGATGCTTCAGTTCGACTTGTACGCCGGACAAGCACAGGCGAGACATTCATCACAAAGAAGCAGCCCTCTGCCAAAACTCGATGAACGTTTTGAATGATTTTTCGGATTTTGAGCAGATATTCTTCGTAGGTGACATAGTCAGTATATTCAGGGCGGGCATTGTAATATGGCGGTGAAGTGAAAATCAAATTAACGCTTCCCGCAGGGAGTTCTTGTAAAAGCTGTTCGCTATCACCTTGTGCGATTGTGTTTCGCAAAGAAGATAAAACATAATTTTCGTTTTGCTTCTTTGCTTTTATTTTTTTATGACCGTTTCGCCCGAGCAGACGAGATTCAAGCACTTCAGGATTTGTAGATTTATCCTCCACAATCAAAGAAGTATAAGCGTCAATAACAATTTCGCCAATTCGGTCATGTGATGCTTTTCCCACCAGAGGTACTCGCCAAATATGATATCGGTCATCTACTTCTGGCAACCCAAATTCAATCGCATTTTCCAATTTTGCGCGTTCCAGCCAAAAGGATGCGACCTTCTTTGCAGATTTCACATCTAAAACATTGTATTTTCTTTTAGTGGCGACTGTTGTTTTTGTAAGCATGGTAAGTTCATTTTACCATTTACCCTCTTGTGTGCGGCTTTGTTCCCTGCAAGGATGATACGATGTTCGATCAGGTCAAGGCGGGCGGTAACTGATGAAAGACGGTCTTCTCGATGCGCCCCATGTGCGTTCTCCTGCGAATGGATTACTTGATGCTGAGCAACAATTTCAATTTTCTATGAACGGTTTTCCGTCGTGGATGGTGTAAATGTCTTCTTCAGAATCGCGCAGGTATTCAAAGGCGGAATTGCTCAGGGAGGCTTTCAGCCACTCCATCTCGCTCATTTCTTCGGTAATTTCGGTAAGAGGCGAAAGGACAATGACGCGCACGCGCTTCGGCCCCGCAATGGGAAGCGCGCCGTCCAGTTTGAGTTGATGGTTTTCGTCCACTGTCCCTGTCATTTCTATGGCTGTCATCGGAACATCCATTTTGACACTGCCTTTCTATTGGTTTCTTATTGGCTTTTGTTATTATACCTTCCCATGCTGACCGATGAAGACGGTCTTTTCGATGCGCCCCATAAGCGGTTATTTTATTATTCCTCGATCATCCAAAAAATCAACGGGCTCTTTGTCTTCGCCATGTTCCCACATCAACGAGAAGAACCAAATCCCGCTTTCGCCAATCCAGAAATCGGCGGGAGTGAAAGTCATGTTTGAGTCTACAGGCTTCTTATCGCTTTCGGGAGTATATTCTGCTTGCCAGCCAAAGATTTCTCCCTGCCAATGTTTGCCGAGCGAATGCAAGTGATTCGCAAACGACTTTACTTCCTTCAAATCAGGGACAGCCAGAGGAAGGATAGGTTCGTAATCCGCGTGCGCAGGGATTTTTGCTTTAACCGTTAACATGTTTGCCTTTCTCCTTTTCCCATGCGTCCAACAGAAAATCGTGATTGTCCTCGATGATGCGTTCGATGTCGCGCAAGTCGGTTTTTCCAAATTTGCCTTCGCGTTCAACCTTGACAGGCTTTAACCAAAACTTTGCTTCGTTTCCTTCTTTGGTTATGTGAACGTGAGGAGGCTCGTTGGCTACATCCGCTTCGTAGAAAAGAATTTGTAGCCATTTACGCGCAAGACAACCGGCATGGGAACTCCAGATGAAGAATGAAAAGATTATAGCACTTGCGGTGGTAACTGATAAAGACAGTCTTTTCGATGCGCCCCATAATCGGCTCCTGTAGTTTGTCCTTGAAGGGATTATACAATTAAATTTGCAGGGGCGACCCATCGGGTCGCCCCTACCTCCACAACCTGGCGGTCGCATCATCCAAAGCCAACGCGATTTTACTTTGTTGCATTGCAATGTTCCCTTCTTCCGCCGCGATGTTCCTTCATTACGATGCGATGTTCCTTCGTTACGATGCGATGTTCCTTCGTTACGATGCGATGCTCCTTCATTACGATGCTATGTTCCTTTCTTCCGCCGCGATGTTCCTTCGTTACGATGCGATGTTCCCTTCTTACATCGAGATGTAATCGACGTGCGAAGCCTGTGCATAACGTGATTTGACCGTTTTTTGCAGAAATTTGTCAAAAGAGCGCCGGAATTTTTCCCGACCCCGCGTTCATCCGCGCCCCCAAAACTTACATAAAATAAAGGGGCGACTCTTCTCCCTTCGGGAGTGCTTCGCGAGAGTCGCCCTACTGCTTACTGAAAACTGCTTACTGATCACTGAAGACTGCCCACTGATCACTCGTACGCCAGCGTATCTCTTACTGTCAATCTAGATGCGCGTCGCGCGGGCAATGCACTGGCAATCGTCGCCAGCACCAGCATGAAGATCAGCCAGGCGATGATCCCGCTCACGCCGTAGACCGGCGGCATGGGCGAGGTCATGATCGCCATGCCCACGCCGAAGCACAGGATGTTCGTGATCGGCAGGGATAACACAATGCTGATGACCCAACTGATCAGGCCGATGACCATGCCCTCGACGATGACAATACTTTGAATGTCGCCGTTGGACGCGCCGATGGCGCGCATCACGCCGATCTCGCGCGTGCGCTCGAGCACGTTGATGCTCATCGTGCTCATCAGGCCCAGTCCGCCGACGATGGCGATCATGGTTGCCATGACCAGCATGAAGTAGACCAGAATATCCGTCTGCGATTTTTGACTTTGGATGAAGTCCGCGCCGAGCTGCGTGGACCCGACCTGCACGCCGCGCGCCTTGAACAGCGCCTTCAACTGATCGTTGACTCTCTTTTGTGTGGCCGCATCGTGCTGCCTGGTCAGCACCCGCAGGGAATAAACCTGGCCGGGTGCGCCAACCAGGCGGCTGATGTATTCATAGTTGACGTACAACAGCGGCGGGTTGACGTTGCCCGTGATGGTATAAAAACCGACAACGTGCCACCTGGTTTCCTTGTCGTTGATCTTGATGGTCAGCCAGTCGCCGACTTTTGTATTTGGGAACCTGCTCAGGAATTGGTTGCCAACGACGATGGCGTTCTCGTCACCCGTTTTCAGCCAGCGGCCAGCCGTGATGACAGGCTGGATCAGGGTCGAGGTCGAGGGCGGAGCGACGAACATGATCTGTGTGCCCGACGTATCTTTATCCGTGATCAACGTGCCGGGGATTTCAGTCCAGCCTTCCACGCTTTGCACGCCGGGGACAGATTGAGCCATCGCAGACACATCATCGAACCGATAATATTTTGAGAAAGACACGTTGATGTCGGCCAGGAAATATCCCTGAATGTCCTGCATGGTTTTATCGAACGAAGCCCACAAATTGTAGACCCCGATAAAAATGGCCCCGGCCAAAACCAGCGTGAACAAAGTCAACGAGACGCGGGCTTTGCGGCGAAAGGCGTTTCGCAGGGATAGACGCATCGGGCGCGGGATAAACAGCGCACCCTTGCTCACCGGCTTGTCATTTGGTTTGGCGTTCCCGCCAATGCCGTAATCGCTGATGGCCTCGCGTACCGTGATACGGACGCTGTTATAAATCGGCCAGACGGCTGCCAGCAAAGGCACAACCAGCGCTACGATGATCTGTTGGATGAGTGTGGCGTTGTATCCCTGATAGGGCGCAGGGTCGAAGTTCAACCAGGCTGCCATGCCGCCGCCGATATTTTGCGCCGCCCCATTTGCAAGCGGAACAGCGATCAACAACGCGGCCAACCCGAAGCCGAGGATCAGAACCAGGTACATTCCGAAAATTTGCGCCGTCCCGCCGCCGACGGCTTTCATGATCCCGATCTGGCGCGTTTGCTGGGTCATCAGCGCGGTGACGGTGTTGACGATCAGGAATGCGCTCAATAGAACGGTCAGGTAACCGAGGATGGTCAGCACGAAGAACACGCCTTGCGAAATGCTCCATGCAAAGTGATGTCCGGGCTGGTAGACATTAACGTAATAGACGGTTCCATCGGCGCGCTTGATGCGTTCTGAAACAGCCTGCGCCACTTCGGTCACGTGGACCGAATCGGTTTGTTTCTCGGTGACGCTCACGGCCAGCATGTTATAAGTTAATGATCCTCCAAGCCATACCATGCTGTTGGGCGTTACGTAGGCATCTACCATGTTCGCAAGATTGTATGGAATTCCGGTTACATCGTGAGCGTAACCGGCCAGGGTCAGCTCGCGGCGTTTGCCGCCATCCAGTTCGATGACCATCGTATCGCCGGCTTTATAACCAAGCGAGGCCGCCGCATTATCGATCAATACTTGTTTATCGCTGAAAGATGGAATGCCGGTTTGGCCCATCACAGGTTTGAGCATATTGAGCGTCAGGTCGGATGGACTTTTGATGGCAGTAAATTGAATCGCAATCGGTTCTTTACCCGGCACGATCAAATGTGCGCTCAAAGTGGAGCGGCCTTCGACCGCGTCCACGCCCGGCACAGTGCGCGCCATCTTTACAGCCTGGTCATCCAGCGGCGAGGTATAAATCGTCGCTTCGGCCGGGTTGGCCGAAAGAAAATCACCGTCCATGCTTTGGGCCATGTATAAGCCCATGTTGTTGGTGAAGCCAACCGCAAAGGTACCGACCATGATGGTCAGGATGGTCAGCAGGGTGCGCGACTTGTTGCCCCAGAAATCAGCCCAGATTTTTTTCCAGCGGCTGGTCATGATCTTTTCTCCTCTATGGAGTCAGCCAGCTTGCTCCCGCGCCGCGCCAGCAAGCTGGCTGACTCCATAAATAATGGACTGATCATTTTACGCCTCGCTTCTGGACATTCTCCGCCTCGTGCAGGTCGGCCATCTGGTGCAGCGCTTCACGCGTGACCTCGGACTGGCCCAGCAATTCGTTGAGCTGCTCGTACCCGATAGCCAGCACTTCGACGGCGCCATGCTCCGAGGCGCGGATGGAGGCGCGATGTTTTTTCTCGTGGAAAAATTCCATTTCGCCGAACACTTTTCCAGGTCCGAGTTGAACCGCAATTACATCCGATTGATTGGCGCGCGGCAGGATGACTTCCACCGTGCCTTTGGTCACGATGTAGAACGCATCCGCGTTCGTGCCTTCGTCGAGGATCATCGCGCCCGCTTCATAAGTTTGAGTTTTTGCTTTGCGTGTGGCTTGCAGGAGCTGCTCGCGCGTGAGAGTCGGCATGGCTTTCGCCACGTATTCGTTGACGATCTCGCCGTCCGCGATCAGGGCGGTGCGGTGTGTGCGTTTGGCAAGCGCGCTGTCGTGCGTGACGATGATGATGGTCTTGCCTTTGTTGACCAGTTCATTGAAGATGGCAAAGACTGCCTCAGCCGTTTTGGAATCCAAATTACCGGTGGGTTCGTCCGCGATCACGATGGGCGGATCATTTGCCAGCGCGCGTGCGATGGCCACACGCTGCTGTTGCCCGCCGGAGAGGGCGGTTGGGAGTTTATAGGCATGGTCGGCCAGCTCGACCATTTCAAGTAATTCAAGCGCGCGCTTCTCGCGTTCGTGCATGGAATACTTGCGGCAGAAATCCATCGGCAGCATGATGTTCTCGATGACCGAAATGGTTGGCAAAAGTTGAAAGAACTGGAACACAACGCCGAGATTTAATCCGCGCCAGCGCGCCATGCGGTTTTCATTCAGTCCATGCACCGCGGTGTTGTTGACGAACACCTCGCCGGAGGTGGGACGGTCGATGCCGGTGACCATGTTCAGCAAGGTGGATTTCCCGCTGCCTGATTTGCCGATGATGCTCACAAACTCGCCCGCTTCGATTTGCAGGTCGATGCTGTTCAACGCATGGTAATCGCCGATGGCGGTCTTGTAATATTTATGAACGTCGCGCAGGTCGATCATGGAATGATTGCCGTTGCCGTTGTCATTTCCGTTTTTAGGTTTGTTGGTAAAGAGGGACATAAAGGCCTCGAATCATATCGGAGTCCGAAGTCTCTAGACTTCGGGGCTTGGCAACGTCAGGAGACGTTGCACTCCGTCTACTTCGCAAACGTCACTGCGGCGGTCATGCCCCAGCGCATGGCGGGATTCTTATCTGTCAGCAGCACGGTGACTTCGTAAACGATGTCGCCTTGATTCTTGGAGAAACTCTGCCCAATGGAAAGCACATTCCCTTTGAGTTCCACGCCGGGGATGGCGTCCAACTTAACTGTGGCGGGCTCGCCCTCCTTGATGTTGACCACGTTGATCTCGGTCAGGTCGGTGGTCTTGACCACCCAGTTGGATGTATCCATGACTGTGACAACTGGCTGGCCCGATGCGGCAAATTCACCAACCTTGAGTTTCAAATCCGTGACCACGCCTGAGAAGGGGGCGCGTACTTCCGCATTCGCCAACGCGGCGCGAGCGCCCGCAGTGTCTTCTGCGAATGATGGGTCTTGCAAACTGTTGTAATTTTTCTGTGCCTGATCCAGTTGCGCCTTTGCATCATCCAGGTTGGATTCAAGCTGCATCCATTGGATTGCCAGGCGATAATAAGCCCAGGCATCATCCAACTGACTTTTGTAATATTTGGCGGTGCTGTCGTAAACGCCGGTTCGCTGCTCGGCAAGTGAGAATTGTAAAGTCCTGTCGCTGAGATATTTATAGGGTTCGAATGCAGTGCGGGCTTCGTTCAACTTCTGCAAACTTGAATCGATGGCTTGGACCGGCGTCATTCCTGTAAATTTGGACGGGACATCATAGTTATCGAGTTTGTATTGCGCATCGCGCACAGCCTGATAGGCAGTGGTCAATTCCTGAGAGGCCGTGGCCTGCGCGGATTCAAGGGTCTGCGCCTGGCTGTTTTGAATGCGGGCGATAACCTGTCCAGCCGTGACTTTATCGCCTTCCTTAACCAGCACTTCGCTGACCAGTCCGCTGGCGTTGAGGGCGATCTCGGTGAAGCGCACGGGTTCCAATTGGGCGTTCGCCACGATGGTGTTATCCGCCGTGACGGTCGGGATGGGAGTTGCCTGGACGGCAGGCGTTCCAGCGCTGCAAGCCGCCAGGATCAAACTGAAGAGTGCAAAAACGAAGATGAGTCTGGATGTTTTCATTGTCCGATTTCCTTTTTATGAGTTGTCTTTTGAAATCTACGCCTCACCCATAAAATAGTTGCAGTCCAACTCAATTGTATCGAGCCAGGAAATAAAAAGAGACAACCTCTAAAGATTGTCTCCTTGATATTTCAGTGGCCTTCCCGATTTCCGAACGACCAGTCCAAATTTGTATGAAGAATTTCAGCGGAATATGTTTTGTCGGTGACGGGACTTAACCGGCTTGCTGTTTTTTTATTAATGAGAGGAATTGATTTTCGATGGTAGAACTTTTTATATAACTTCACCGCGCTTTCTTCATTCCACGCCCAATCGGGTGGCGGGAATTTCGACACGTCGAACGGGCGGGTATATCCGCGTAAAACCTTGAGTTGATGAATGGACACGTAATGCTCGAAGTAAGTCATCACCAGCTCGCGCAGATTTTTGTGGACAGCCTCGCGGAAACCCAGATTGATGTAATTTGATTTTGCCAGCGCACCCCAGCGTCCATCGAATTGATAAAGCGCGAGAACGTGATCGTCGTCCACACCGGGATCAGGCCTGATGTCCAGAATGAGCGGCTTGAATCCGATGCGCCACAAAGCCAGCGCACCGAGCAATCCGCCATCCAGGCAGTGACTCTGTCCATCGAGCATCACGTTCAATGGTGAGCGGTCGCGCTCAACAGCTTTATAAGAAAGCGAATCCAAATATTGCTGGATCATAAATGGGGTTTTCAGGCTTCGAAAAGTTTTCAATAAATCCGCAGGCAATTTGGATTCAAAAGTGGAAACAATGGACATGATCAACTCCGGGATGGAATGTATAACCAAATTATAGGTGATATGAATGAAAAAACAAGAACTCCGAGATTTTGCATCTCGGAGTTCGATTGCTAATCCACTCGTCCATCCCAGCTTGACCAGGAGCGGCCGTCGCGATTTAATAATTTGTCCGCTTCGGCCGGCCCCCAGGTTCCGGATTCGTATTCCGGCAAAGGTTTGTTCTGTGCGTCCCAGGATTCTATTATCGGGTCGATCAACCCCCAGGCGGTTTCCACTTCGTCGGCGCGAGTGAACAGGGAAGCGTCATCCGCCAAAGCGTCCAGCAGGAGGCGTTCGTAAGACTCGGGAATGGCCGTTTTGCCGAAGGAGTCCGCGTAGTGAAATTCCATATCCACCGAACGCATGTCCGCCGCCGTATCCGGGACCTTGGCTTCGAAGCGCCAGTGAATGCCTTCGTCCGGTTGAAGATAAAGCACCAGCATGTTCGGCGTGATCCTGCCTTGGGCAGTAGGGAAGAGCAGGTGCGGAGGTTCCTTGAACTCAATCGTGATTTGTGAAAGTTTTTGCGCCAGCCGCTTGCCGGAGCGCAGATAAAATGGAACGCCCTGCCAGCGCCAGTTATCGATTTGTAAACGAAGCGCGGCGTAAGTTGGCGTGGTTGAGTCAGCCCTGACGCCATCCTCGGTGCGATAATCTTTATATTGCGCCAGCACAGTGTTGTTGATAATGTTCTCTTTCTTGAGCGGCTGGATGGAATTCAACACTTTTACTTTTTCGTTTCGCAAGGCGTTCGCTTCAAAAGAAGAAGGCGGTTCCATGGCCACCAGCGAGACCAGTTGGAGCAGGTGGTTCTGAAGCATGTCGCGCACCACGCCGACAGTGTCATAGTAACCGGCGCGGTGTTCCACGCCGACCTGTTCGGCGACGGTGACTTCAACATGATCGATGTAGGTGCGATTCCAAAGCGGTTCAAAAATGGTATTCGCAAAACGCGTGACTAAAATATTCTGAACAGTTTCCTTGCCGAGGTAATGATCGATGCGATAGATTTGATTCTCATTCAACACTTTATGGATTTGCTGGTTCAAACTATGGGCCGAGGCCGCATCCACGCCGAATGGTTTTTCGATGACCACGCGCCGCCAGCCGCCGTTTTCGCGCAGTTGATCGGTCAGGCCGAGCAGGTCGATGATGTTGGGGAAAATTCCGGGCGGCGTGGCCATGTAATACATGCGGTTGCCGGAACCGTTTTCCCACTTGCTCATGAAATTGCCAAGCTTTTTAAAATCAGCCAGGTCAGTGTAACGGCCTTGTTGGTAAGCCAGATTGCCCGCAAAGTTCGCCCATTCTTCGTCAGTGTAGGAGAATGATGCGAATTGTTTCATGCCTTCGGCGAGATGTGTGCGGAACTGGTCATCGGTGAAAGCGGTGTTGCCATATCCGACCACGCGAAATTGCCTGGGCATGCGTCCCTTGCGGAACATGCTGAACAAGGACGGTACAAGTTTGCGCTGGGTTAAGTCGCCGGACGCGCCGAAGATGACGATCGAAGTTGGTAAAGCATTATTCATTGTTACCTTTGAAAATAGCAAGCTTTTAACCGCAAAGCACGCGAAGTGCGCTAAGTTTTTTTTATTTTCTTTGCGGCCTTTGCGCACTTAGCGGTTAGTCCACTTTCTTAACCGCGTGTCCGCCAAACTGATTCCGCATGGCAGATAGTAAACGCGCGGAATAATTTTCATCGTCGCGGCTGGCGAAGCGCATTTGCAAAGCCAGCGTGATGATCGGTGCGGGCACAGACAGGTCAACGGCTTCGGCCACAGTCCAGCGGCCTTCACCTGAATCAGCAACCCAGGGTTTGATCTCGGTCAGGTTCACATCCTCTTTCAACGCGTTGGCGGTCAGGTCCAACAGCCATGAGCGGACGACGCTTCCATAACGCCAGACCTCGGCGATCTGGTCCAAATTCAAATGGAGTTCCTCTTTGGCCTTCATGATCGAGAAACCTTCAGCGAAGGCCTGCATCATGCCGTATTCGATTCCGTTGTGAACCATTTTGACGAAGTGTCCCGCGCCGTAAGGCCCGACGTGTCCCCAGCCTTTATCCGCCGCAGGGGCCAGCGTCTCGAAGATTGGACGCATCTTTTCCACGACTTCAGCTTTGCCGCCGATCATCAGGCTGTAACCTTCGGCCAATCCCCAGACGCCGCCGCTCGTGCCGCAATCCAAAAAGTCGATTCTCTTTGTTTCGAGCAGCGCCGCGTGCCGGATGGAATCTTTGTAGTTTGAGTTTCCGCCGTCGATCAAAATATCGCCCTTCGATAATAAATTGGATAATTTCTCGATCGTTTCATCTGTGGCCTGGCCGGATGGCACCATTACCCAAACGATGCGCGGCGCCTTGAGTTTGCCGACAGACTCTTCCAGCGAATGCGCACCTTCAGCTCCATTTTTGACTGCCTCTTCAACAGTCTCAGCGTGGCGCGCGTAACCCACTACGCGATGGCCGCCGCGCACCAGGCGGGTTGCCATGTTCAACCCCATCTTACCTAAACCAATAATTGCTAATTCCATTTTTCGTCTCCGTTTATTTTTGATGTCATTGCGAGCGCTGGTCGAGTAGCGAAGCGTATCGAGACCAAGCGAAGCAATCTTATCCTTCACAAAATTTCAAACCTTTGGCCTTGTTTGATAACTTGCTCGCGGCATCTTCATCCACTAACCAGATAAGCGAACCGTCTTTTGGTTCTATTCGTTGGGCGGGCAAATTTTCCGGCTCGTACTTGTCGCTCAATACCCGGGCTAAAGTTACGGCCTTGTTCGCACCAGTTGCCATAAAAACGATCATGCGTGCGCTGTTGAAAACGAGCGGCGTCATCGTCACGCGGTTGGCAGGGCGACCTTGATAATTTGCGGTGACAGCCAGAGTCGGCTCGTTCACGTAAAGGGGTGAGCCGGGGAAGAGTGAGGCTGTGTGTCCGTCTTCGCCCATGCCGAGCAGGACAAGGTCAAAGCGCGGCCAATCGAGCGGAGGTTGGGCGAAGCGGCTCAAAGCGTGGGCATAATCTTTCGAAGCGGCGTCCGGCCCGATGTCCGTGTGGACGCGGTGCACGTTCGAGTCTGGAATGGAAACCTTGTTCAACAAAATTTCACGCGCCTGTCCATAACTTGATTCTTTATCATCGGGCGGAACACAACGTTCGTCGCCCCAGAAAATATGCGCCTTGCTCCAATCTATTTTTTCGCGGTAATCGCTGGCGAGTAATTGGAACAGTCGCGTGGGTGTATTGCCGCCGTTGAGCGCGACCAGAAATTGATGTCGTTCATCGATGGCTTGCGCGGCTTGTTCGACAAAGAGATGCGCCGCGGCTCTGCTAAGAAACTCTATATCATTGAAGATACGGACTTCTGAATTCATACGCAGAGTGTAACATAACAGAAAAAGTTTACGCTACAATTGATGACATGTTAATTTTAGACTTAAATAAACTCAAAGCGCATCATACGCGGACCTTTCATCTGCCGCCCGCTAAACCGATCTCTTCCCAGTCCCAGGCCGTGACCTTCGTCAACCAGCGCGGCTTTGTTTTCTTTTGGCCGATCAAGGGAATTGAGATGCCCAGCCTGTGGGCGACTGTGGCTGGCGAGCGGCCGGTTCCAAACGAACACGATGACCCCGGCCATGTCACGTGGGGCTGGAAAGATGACGCGCTTCCCAAGCGGTTATGGTATTACGCAAAGATTTTGCGCCGCAAAGCGACGATGATCTCGCTGGATATCGCGCCGTATTTTTACGCGCTGTCCGATAATTATGGTTCGCCCGAAGAAGACCATTTGGTAGCTTACGAAGAGGGCCGTCTGACACAGGCCGCCAAAAATATTTACGAAGTTCTTTTGAAGGAAGGCGCGCTGGATTCGATCTCGCTGCGCAAGGCTGCACGTATGACCAGCGCCAAAGAATCCGAATGGAATCGGGCGCTGGAGGATTTGCAAAAAGATTTCAAGATATTGCCGGTTGGCATTGCTCCGGCAGGCGCGTGGAAATATGCTTTTATCTATCAGGTCACCGCGCGTTATTATCCCGACTTGCCCGAACAGGCGCGGGTGATCGGCGAATCTCAAGCACGGCAAAAATTGCTGGAGTTTTATTTTGAGTCAGTTGGCGCGGCGCAGGTGCGGGATGTCAACAAATTATTCGGCTGGGGAAATGAATTGTGCGAGCGTGCGACAACGAAATTGGTGGAAAGTAGAAAGTTGAAGGTCGTAAAGCATCCGAAACAAAATGGGGAATGGCTGGCATTATCTTCGTTGTGTTCCCGAAAATAAATTCTTAGAGTGCGTATGCAAATTCTTTCACGTCGTTGCGAGGGGCGTTTTTCCCCGAAGCAATCTCCCAAATTGCGGTGGGGATTGCTTCGCCGTCCTCACTACATTCGGAACGACGGCTCGCACGTGTGCCTGCGGCTCAGTGCAGGCAAAGACGTAATGTTTTTATTTTGCATACAGTTCCTAACCCCGCAACGACTTCGGATTTTCTGCGTAAATCAAGAAGGGCTTGGAGAAAGCCTGAATTTGTTATAAACTGAATTTGTAAATCTTTTTGAGGAGAATGCGATGAACAAAGAGAATCGAACACAACTGATCCTCGGCATCCTGCTGATATTGGCAGGTGTGTGGTTTGTGGCTGTGCGGCAGGTCCCGGCCTTGAAAGCGTGGGTTGATATCCAGTTCGAGTGGCCCTTTTATGTTGTCGGCGCGGGTGCGCTCATCCTGCTGATCGGCCTGCTGACCGGCGCGCCGCGCATGGCAATCCCCGCCGCAATCGTGGCCGGTATCGGCGGTATTCTGTATTATCAGAATATGTATAACGATTACGAATCATGGTCGTTCCTGTGGACGCTTATCCCCGGATTTGTCGGTGTAGGCACGATCCTGGCTGGCCTATTTGGCGAAGATACCCGCTATAACCTGGGGCGCGGTTTGAACCTGCTTGTGATTAGCGCAGTCTTGTTTCTCATCTTTGCCGCGTTCTTCAAGCGCTTGAATTTTCTTGGCGATTACGGCCCATCGGTCTTGCTCATCTTCCTCGGGTTATATGTTGTGGGGCGTGGCTTGATGCGCACGCGAAAGTCGGGAGGTTGAGATGCGCCGCGGTGAAATTTTCTGGGGAAGTTTGCTCATTGTTTTGGGCGCGTTGTTTTATCTCAAGACGGCAGGTTATTTGACGGGCGATGTCTTTGGCTGGTTCTGGCCGTTTGTGATTATAGGTTTTGGCGTTTGGATTTTGTTGGGCAGCACGGTCATGCGTGCCAACTATGAACATGCCGAGAAGTTTTCTGTCCCGTTGCAGAACGCAAAAGAAGCTGTCCTGTCCATTGACCACGGCGCTGGTCAGATCGATTTACGATCCGGCGCAAATGCCGGCGATTTTTTAACGGGCGTATCAGGCACGGGGATGAATCTATCCTCGCGATTAAACGGCGACAAGCTCGAAGTCAAGATCGATGCGGGACCGAGTTTTATTCCGTTCATCGGGCCGGAGGGCGGCGTCTGGCAATATCGCCTCGATCCGGACCTGCCAACGGTCATCGATATAGATGCCGGGGCCAGCCGCCTCGACATTGACCTGTCTGATCTGCGCGTGACACATTTCTCTTTTGAAGGCGGCGCAAGCAGACTTAATCTGACTTTGCCTGCGCGTGTCGAGAACGCGTTGATGGATATTGAGGCGGGCGCGGCCAGTATTGAAATCCATGTGCCTCAAGGCGTGGCGATGCGATTCCGCACGAAGAGCGTTGGCTCGCTGAATATCGACGAGACTCGTTTTCCGCGCCGCGAGGGCGGCCTCTATCAATCTTCGGATTACAATGTCGCGCAATTTCACGCGGATGTCACGATAGACGGCGGCGCCACTTCCATAACAATACTTTAGGAGCAGCCATGAAACGTTTTGATTTTCGTATTTTGATCGGCGCTGGGTTGATCTTGCTGGGCGTATTGATGCTGTTGGAGCGCTTCGGCATTTTTCACGGCGCGGCTGATTTCTTTTGGGGTGTGGTTTTTCTGGCAGGCGGCGCTTACTTCCTGTATCGCTTTGCGATTAACATGCGCGGCGAATGGTGGGCCGCCATCCCCGGTTTCGCGTTGATTGGCATCGGCGCAGATAATATTTTGCCCGGCATTCTCGGGAACTGGACAGGCTTGTTTTTCCTGGGCTTCCTTGGTCTCGGGTT
This sequence comes from Chloroflexota bacterium, assembly GCA_021796315.1. The sequence continues at coordinate 5,636 of JAJYOH010000039.1, read as the reverse complement.
TTTCGCTGTATATTTCACTGAGCGGCAGGAACGCTGGTGGGCGTTGATCCCTGGCGGTGTTTTGGTAACACTTGGAATTACATCTGTGCTGAGTGATGTTTATGGCGCCCCGGAGACAGGCGGCTTCTTCTTCCTGGGACTTGGTTTTACTTTTTTACTGGTAGCCGTGCTGGCGTCGATGCAATGGGCTTATATCCCCGGCATCATTCTTTTGGTAATGGGTGCGCTGCTTGGAACTTCTTTTGCGGGCGCGCTTAATTACCTTTGGCCCGCAGCTTTGATCCTGGCCGGGTTATTGTTGATTTATCGGTTTGTGCGACGCCAATGAGTTTTGTAAAAAAGATGCTCCTGCTTGCAGGCAGGAGCATCTTTATGTTTGATCGTACAATCTGTTTTGCAGCATATCCCTGACCTGGTCTTTGGCATCCTTCCAGCGTGGTGAGACGATCTCGGCTAATTTCTCAAGAATTGCGCAACCGGCTTCGTTGTGTTCTCTGCATAATTCGCGCAACTCTGCGCCGCGAATGCGGATGGTCTCCACCGAGTCCTCGCTGACTGCGCTGGATGTGTAGATTTCCCCGCCGACGACGGAAGACCAGCCGAAAACATCCCCGGCATGAAGGTGAGTGAGGGTGATTTTTGGCCCGTCATACGGCTTGTATTGAATGGAAACGGTTCCGCTCGAAATGAGATACAAATGCTCGGCTTGATCGCCTTGTTCAAAAATCGCCGTTTTGGAAGGCGCGATGAAAGGCTTGAACAGTGGCGCCAGCAGGTCGAACTGTTGCTGCGGTAAATCTTTCAAGAAGGGGATATTCACCAGTGTTTCCAACATCTCTTGCATCGTATCCCAGCACGGAGGGTGTTATCCAGTACTATATTTCCTGAAAGCACTGACATTAATCCCGTTTTCGAACTAACAATCCATATCTCGCGTTATACTCGGGCTGTGCCAGTTAAAAAGAAAAGCAACCTTATTTCCCGCAATACGAAAGTTTCTTCGCTCGAGTTGATTTTGTCTGGTAAGGCAAAAAAACCGGTTAAAGTCGGCGCGCCCCTGCGCAGCGGCGATGTTTGTCCGAAATGCAAAAAAGGCCGACTCGACTATAATGGCGTACTTGCGTTGGAATGCCCGGTGTGCAAGTTTACCGAAACTGGCGGCGCAGGTTGTACCTGATAATTTCATTCATGTGCCCCGTGCGGGCCGACTGCCAAAGAGTTTAGATTATGAAGATTTCTGCTCGTGTGCTTAGTTTGATAATCAGCGGTGTTGGTTTGATCCTGCTGGGGGTGGCATTGTATTTTTTTCTGCCAGCCAGCCAGCAGAGCGCGGCCAATGATCCAGCCGCGGCAACGGATTTTTCATCGGTTCCAGCTAAGGTCCAGTTTGATGCGCCTGCATTGACGTTATCCGATATAGGCGGCGCCTCGCATTCTTTATCCGATTATCGCGGCCAGGTGGTGTTGGTCAATTTGTGGGCAACGTGGTGTCCGCCCTGCAAGGCGGAGATGCCGAATTTGCAGGCATTTTATTCAAAATATCAAGCCGCGGGATTCACGGTCATCGCGGTGGAAGATGGCGACCCAACCGCGGATGTGATCGCTTTTGTAAAAGATCATGAGTTGACGTTTCCTGTGTGGCTCGACCCAACGTATCAGGCCACAGACCATGCCTTCAAGACTCCCAACCTGCCAAGCTCGTATCTGATAGATCGTAATGGCAAGGTAAGATTGGCGTGGCTCGGAGCAATCAGTGAAGGGAATCTTGAAAAATATATAGCCCCAATAATCAAGGAGTGATTATCATGGAAGCAAAAGTAAGCTGGCAAAAAGAATTATCGTTCGTGGGAGTGGCAGATAGCGGTTTTGAAATCAAGCTCGATGGCCACTCCGGGCCGCAGACCGGCGCCGGGCCGGTGGAGATGGTGGCAATTTCCCTGGCAGGTTGCACGGCTATGGATGTAATCTCGATCCTGGCCAAGAAGCAACAGGCTGTAACAAGTTTCGAAGTTAAGGTTCACGCGGATCGCACGAACGATTATCCAAAAGTGATCACGAAAGCAGTGCTGGAATATGTTGTGGTCGGGCATAAAATTGACGAAGCGGCCCTTAATCGCGCCATCGAACTTTCGATGACGAAATATTGCCCGGTTCATGCGATGTTGAGCAAGGCTTTCCCGATCGATATTCGCTACTCGATTTATGAAGAAGCGGGCGGAGAGAATCAACTTGTAAAACAAGGAGATTGGAAACACTAGAATTCTTCACGTCCTTGCGAGGGGTGTTTCGGGCGTTCTTTGCCCGCTCCGAAGCAATCTCCAAATTGTGGCGGAGATTGCTTCGCCGCGAAGAACAGCGACTCGCAACGACGTGATCTTTTTTATTTTTTTATATAGGCCGTAGAATCTTTTATGGATTTATATTCGATTTGATCTGGCTGGCCGCATCTGAAGTGTCAGAAGCTGTGACGGTTGTGCCGCCGCGTGTCATTGTGCCTTTATATGCGACTCCGGCGCTGTGTGTGGTCCAACCTTCCAGATTAAATGCCAGTGGGCCATCGGCCAATATCCACTCGCCATTGTATTTGCGCGCGATATGTACGTGCGTGCCTGTCGCCTCGCCTCCCTGACAGGATGGGAAGCCGATAAAATCTCCGGCGTGTAATTCCTTGCCTTGTGGAGCGCGAGTGTCTGCGGCCAGATGAAGGTAGAAGACTACCCAGCCTGTCCGTTCATCGCCATCGCCATCCAAATCCAATGCTATCCCGTCCGGCCCCGAGCGGACAACCAGTCCATCTGCCACTGCAACGGCGTAATTTTGCGGGTCGGCGACAAAACATCCATGATGTTCCGATGGGGGAGCGAAGTCAATCGCGGCAAATGGTTCACCAACGCCCCAGCCCGCGTGCGGCCCGCCGGTGTAAGTCCATGTTTGGCCGTCAGGGAAGGGAAACCGAAACGTGGGTTGTTTTAAACTGCCGGGGATCGGATCAATAACATTGGTCCATGGATCGCCGAATAAAGATTTATAAGTTTTTATCAGACCCGATGGCCCGGTCGATTGACCATACTTGGGCTCGGTCTCGAATCTTGAAAAGAAATATTGGATTCCAACTGATGCAGCGTTCTGCCACGGGTCTGGACGGATGATCGTTCCATCGGGCAGGTCAAATTCGGTAAGCTTTCCGGCGCGCCAGCCGTAGTAACCATTATTGAAGGTATTGGCCGCCAAGACCAATTGCAAATATAAGCCTTCATAAAAAGTTTGTTGGTAGCCGAGCATGTATGGATCTGAAGGCGGCTGTGGATTTGTAAGCGCACCTGTTTCATATTCAAGCAATGCCAGCAGCAGGCGCGGACTAACGCTCCAGTTTGTGGCTACGTAATCAACGATCTCTGCGCCGGTAAGTTTTGGTCCGCTGCCGGCGTAAGCCTGATAATCTTTCAGCCAACCGGGTTGGGATGCAACAAAGGCCGAGGTGTTGAATCCGATTTGCATGGGGCCGTTGATAAAAGCTCCATCGGGCATGATCTTATAAGGGTTGGCCCACAATGATTTGAAGTAGATCGGAATCTTCATTGGCATGCCGGGAGGCATGGTAGTTGCATCGGATGGGATGATTGGGTTGGCTGTTCTGATCTCGGGAATGGTGGTGTTGAAACGCGCTGCGAGAGCCATGAGAGTGTCGCCAGATTGGGCGGTGTAATCGACCAGTTCGCCGGGTCTGTAGTTGGGACGAACCGGCAGCGGAGTCGGAGATTCTGAAACGGGAGCCGATTGAGGTCCAGACTGAATCGAAAAAGGCGCCATGTTCAGCGGTTGATTTCCCGTTGGAAAATTACAACTTGAACTTGAAACTGTAATCCCCACAGCGAATAGGATTGTAAGAAGTTTTTTAATTGTCATTCGAGTCGCGGAAGATGTTGGACTTGGCCTGCCCGACCGGATCGGCAATGATGGTTCTTGTACCGTTGGTCATGGTGCCTTCATAGGGCTTTGAACCCTGATGAACGACCCAGCCGCTGAGATCAAACGGGATCGGTCCATCAGCGGCGATCCACTCGCCGTTGTATTTGCGAACGAAATGCAAATGCGTGCCTGTTGCGATTCCACCTTCACAGGACGCGTGGCCGATATGATCGTTCTTTTGTACCCACGTTCCAGATGGCACGCGATCCAGCGTAGCCACGTGTAAATACAAAAGGTCCCAACCGGTTTGTTCGTAGCCATCGCCGTCGAGGTCCTCAACGACAACGCCATTCCCGGAGCGGACAATTAATCCGGGCGCGGCGGCAGTGATCCATGTAGACGTTTGGGCGCAGCCGCCGTGGTCGGTGGATGGAGCGAAATCGATTGCGGCCAGTGAACCATCATGTTCCCACGCGCCATGCGGACCCCCGGTGTAGTTCCATTCAACTTTGGGTTGGAAGGGCAGGGAGAGTTCAGGTTGTGTGAGGCTCGGCGGAAAGAGCGGATTTACTTTATCACCGCGCGCCCAAACATCACCGAACATTTGGTTGTATGTGGCAGGAAATCCATTGTTCGGATCGATGATCTGCGACCATTGCGATTGGCTGTGTTCCTGCGAAAATAAATATTGGATCGCAACTGTACCGGCATTCAGGCGCGGGTCGATGCGAAGCCTGGTGCCGTCGGGGAATTTAAGTTCGGTCAATGTGCCGGTGCGCCAGCCATAATAACCGATGGAGAGTTGGTTCACGGCCCACACCAGTTGACTGAAGACGCCTTTATAAAGCGGGTCTACAAATGCCATCGGGTAATCGGTGTGCAGAGCGTCAACAGCTTGTCCGCGCACTCGATGGCTTTCGTACTCAAGAAGGCCAAGCAGGAGCCGCGGGTTAATTGAGTTTTCCAAAGCGGCGCGCTTGATTTCGTCTGCGCCGCTTGTCCAGCCGGTGGAGCCAAGATATTCGCGATAAGTACTGAGATCGCCGCCAGCTTTTGAAACGTATGCGGCAATATCAAAATCAATCGCGGTGGCGGAAAAAACCAGTTCACTATCAGGGATGATCTGGATGTTGGGCGTGGTCTGTTCTGTGATGCGGTCGGGGATGACGAGCAATGTGTTTGCAGGGATCAAGGCCTGCGCTGGCAGCGCCGCGTCGCTTCGGATCTCGGACGGGCTCACGTTAAATCGAGCGGCCAGCGCTGGAAGCGTGTCGCCGCTTAACGAATAATATAGAACGGAGGGCACGTTAAACGTCGGCGTGAGAGTCGCCTCGATGCCGGGCGTGTTTTTCGATGGGGTTTGCAAAGTGGACGATAATTGTGTTGTCACCGTCGGTGTGGAGGTGAAGGTGCTGGCCGCAGTTGGGGGAAGAGTCGCGGTATCGGTGGGCGTTGGCGGGTCCGGGGTGAACGGTGTGGGAATGAAATATTCCGCAGTTGGTGTGGAATATGTTCCCCACAGCGAATAGGTATGCCCACAGGAGGTCAATAGTATGGATGCGATGAGTAACACGGGGAAAAGTCGTTTCACTTGGAATCCGTCGCAAGAATTATACCTGCGTTGATTAAATGGAAATGTGAGGGGATGAGTTTTCTATCGAGAAATTTGATTTAGTTCGCTAATGCCCTCGGCGGCCTCCAGCGTGGACGCACCTTCACCTCCACAC
>JAJYOH010000456.1 GCA_021796315.1 Chloroflexota bacterium | reverse complement strand
CCCTCCTCAAACCCGCCAATCTGCCGTAAAGGTATTCTTATATTCAATTGCTTGCGCGGGGTTTTCAGGATTCCATATATGCGCAAAAAACTCATTGTTCTTTCTAATAATTAACAGCAATGAATACCAAGTGCCTGGATTAAGGCTCAAGCTACCCACGATAGATTGCTGTGGCGTTTGAGTTTTCCCCTGCCAGATACTTTGCATAACATCATTGTTACTTATCTGAACACCAAACCGCTTATAAGAGTCTGTGTCCCAATCTCCATTGTAAAAATACATTTCAAATTTGGAGTCCTTTGTATATTTGAAATTTACGATAATTCCGAATCCCTTGTTTAGGTCTTCAGCATAATCTCCGCCACGCCAATTTTTTCCAACGATCTGTAATACCCCATTTTTAATTTCCGCTACACTGGCATCAAACCACCATTCGGGGTCGTTTGGGTCATCAAACGAGTCTGTTTTTACCACGCTCAGATTGGGAAAAGTATTTTCGATTGAAGCGGTAGGCGCAGGAGTATTTGTAAGTCTTGGAGGAGAAGTAGGGATCGGGATCGAGGTGGGCAGGGCATCCTCTTTTTGGTTATCGCTGGAAGCTGCGATATGTAGAATATGCACGGTGCCATCCGCTATAGCGAATAAGCGGCCATCAGGACTAAAACCAAACCTAGTACGGTAAGGCGAGAAAAAATTAAGACCAACTGTATATTCTAATGTTTTTATCAATTGTCCTGACGAAGCATCCCAAAACTGGATATATTCACTTAATTGTTCGAGAGGATCCCCAATGAACAGGAGATGATTGTCAGGTAAACCCTCACGCTTCAGTCCAGAAGTGACGATTAGCGAACCGCCCGGGCTAAATAACAATCCAGCATGGTCAGCGGCAACTTTCCTCCAATGATTGACGTTGTTATCTTTATCGCCCGTAATCTTGTATAAGATCTTATTGTTGGATATATCCCACACAAACAAGACTTTATGAAGTTCTTTGTCATAGCCAGTTGAAGCCAGAATGTTTCCCTGTGGGCTAAAAGCAACTTGCATAGTACAATTTATTTCTTTAAACTCGCTAATTAAATTACCAGAGTCTGTATCCCAAACGTAAACACCATTATCTGCCGCCGCTGCAATCCAAGTTCCATCCGGACTGAAAGCAATACCGTAGATATTTGTAGGACAGTCAAATCGCTTCAAAGTTTTTTGAGTGTTGATGTCCCAAAAATAGATGGTTTTCCCTCCCGCTGAAGCAAATATTTTGCCGTCAGGGCTGAATTTATAATCAGTCAAACTTGAGGAATGTTCGATATCGAACAGGAACTTCTTCGAATTTGCATCCCAAAATCTGATATATGTAGTGCCGTTAAAATAAGCGTCCAATTCCCCCATTGCAAGAAGATCACCCGAGGGAGAAAACAGCGGAATGCTATTCAAGTATGTGCCCGTACTACCCTCAAAGTTTTGTTGATTTTCGGTGCGAAGATCCCATTGCTGGATGCTTGCTAACCAATTGTCATTGTTCCAGGCATTAGTAATCAATCCATCGCCATTCGGGGTGAATAGGAAATTCCCTCCATAAGCAAAAATATGTTCAAATGCTTGTTTATGTGTTTGCAAATCCCACAAAGCCGTAAAATTTCCGCCTGCCGCGATATATTTTCCTTTTGAGTCAAATGCGATTTGACTATAGGTCATAAAACTTCCCAACCGTTTAAATTCAGCGCCGCCAGCGTTCTTGTATACAGAAAAATCTTGCCAGCCAGCAACGAAACGACTGCCATCGGGACTGTATTTAATAAGATATGCAGTATTGTTATTTGGTTCAGTGATAAGTTCGCCCGTAGCAATATCCAGTAATCTTGTTCCCCAGCCATAAGCGCCGCCAATAGTAATTGTCTTATCATCCGGGCTAAATTCAAAGACATCATAGTCGTCAGTATAATTTGAAATTGTTAGAATCCTTTGATTGGTATTAATATCATAAAGGGCTACTGAGCCCGGCGAGCCACGTAAGCCTCTCCATGCGAGGATATTGCCTTGATGATTAAACCTGAGGTTTAGTGCTGCCTTGGCGTTCATTTGTGGTAACTTTTCGATCACTTCTCCCGACGCTAAATCCCAAATTATGATATCCGTAAAATCATTTGCGGTGCCGCTTGTCGCTAATGTATTATTTTTAGGATTAAACGCTATTGCTAAATAATCTTTACGCTCAATTTTGAGAGTACGTATTTTTTCCCCATTTGATAAATCCCACAGCGAGACGCCCTCTTCATCACATATTGCCAGTTGTGATCCATCACTATTAAATGTTATAGTTTGGTTGTTAACCAGCATTTGCGCTTGACATTTGGTTTTCAACTCATATTCGATTTTTCCTGTATTTGAATCCCAAATTAGAACTTTTTTGCCATTATACATGAAGGTGGCGACGTGTTTTCCGTCGGGACTCATTAGAGAAAAACCTATGGCTTTATTCTCTGGCTCTGCAGATTTAATTAAATCTCCAGTGTCGGGGTTGTAAATCGAAACACCCGTTGAATATACAAGAGCTACATTCCCATCAGGCAACCAAACGGCGTCTGATACTGCTCCTTGTCCTATGCGGAAATCTTCCTGGAGGTTCATGACGTTCGACGCCGAAATGACAGGCGGAAGAGGGATTGGAGTAGGTGAAGAAGTTGGCGTGATTGTTGCAGTGGGCGAAATTTTAGTTGGTGTATTTGTTGCAGCAGGATTGGCTGTGTTGGGAGAACCGCAAGACGACATAATGATTATGCCGATTGCAAAGATAACGAGTGACATTTTCTTATTCATTGGGTACTCTTTGTTGATGCATGCTTGTGGGTTGATGGATTTCAAAATTTCATCCGCTCGATGATTACGGATTCGGACGGTAAATGTGCGGCGCAATCCACAGACCGCCATCGTCTTGCGGCGAAGAACCATTCTCTGGTCGCAGAGCCAGCACGAAGTCCACGCTTTGATTGGCGAGCGAACTCAAGTCGGCATCTACTCGGATATCTGGCATGCTCGGATTGTAATTCCACTGCATGAACGGGCTGTGATACTTTCCCTTCGCATCATAGTATTCTAAGGCAAATTGCACATCGCAATTTGGGTTGAGCGGACCTGAACAGCGAAGCGTAGCGCGGAAATGATCGCCCACGTGTACCTTGAAGGTTGGGTATCGCAGGAAGAGGGCGGCGGAATACGTACCGGCGTATGCCAATATAACGGGTGTGTTGGCGGGCAAGCCTTCGGAAGCAGGATCGATCACCTGAGCATAGCCGCCTGAATGATCGGCGTTGACATCCGGACAAGCTGTAAGATGTTGAGCACCGTTCATCCATTTTGCATCACATAAGAGCGCAACGAAATCAAGCGCGATGGTTCCTAATGGCGCTGGTTGCGTTGGCACGAGCGTCGCGGTTGGAGGAATCGCTGTTGGAATCAATGGTGTCTGCGATGGTGGAATCGGGGTCGCAGTCGGTGTGGGTGGTGAAGCCAAGACATTACACGCCAAAACAAAAAGGAGAAAGATGGAGAAGGAGAAGATGACGAATTTTTTGTTCATAACCTAGTTTGATTTATCCTTTGACGGATTTTAAAATTCGTTTCGCTCGGTTGCGACGGCAGATTGAAATCCTGTCTCAATGCGTGGAAGCCCTTCGGGCTAAGGAGTGAGTCGGCCTTAGCTGACTTCCATGAACTGAGGGAGGGATTTATCCCGTGCCGAGTCTATTTCTTGGCTTTCTTGCCGGCATTCATAATCGTCATGCCGACGACTTCCTCGCCTTCATAGCGAACGATCACATCGCTATCCAGCAATTCAGAGTCGTCTGCGCGACTGGGCTTCTTAAAATTCAAATAAAGCACATCAGCCTCTTCGTCATCAGAAAGCCAGATGTTTTTCTGGTGTAGTTGTAATGCCTGCGGAACAAAAGCCATTACGTTATCAATATTTACCATGGTTAACTTTTTGGCCGATTGATTCGAACAACTTTCTTGGTGAAGTCCTTTTCGTCTTGGAGTGCTTTATCAATGCGCGCCGCGAGTGCGGAGAAATCAGGATCAAAAGTACAAGCGAAAATCCCCGCGTGAGGTTTCTTTTGCTGATGCAATCGAATAAAGTGGCGGCGATTCAGTGTAAGCAAAATCCGTTTTTCTTTATTGGCAAAAGCCAGCACTTCTTCATCCGTCATGGCTTGACCCGCTTTGCCAGTTTCTTGAACGGTCAGCACGTCATGCCCGCGTTTGCGGAGCTCTTCCACCGCTGGCAGAGGGAAATTTTCATTGGAATAGAGCTGCGCCATCAGGCTTCCTCGTTGGCTTTGATCTGCGCGTCCATTTCCTTGCGATGACTGCGTTCATATGCCCACGCGTTCGCGAGGTCTTCCGCACGTAAAGTTGGATGGGAGCGGAGTAGATCTGCTTCGCTTGTTCCCAATCGCCGCGCTTGTACCAACAACCAAACAGGAATGCGTGTGCGGACAATGCACGGTTCCCCGCCGCATACTTGCGGGTTGCTTTCTATGCCTGGGAAGGAATCTCCCAAGTCGCGCGCGGCCCATTGGAGTAACTGGGCTTTATCAGAACGAGAAAGGCCTTTATATATCTTTTCAAGGATTCGTGTATGTTGCATGACTCACCTCTTGTGAATATAGACAAGTATACATGTACACAGAAACTTGTCTACCTGTTTCCTTGTTTACTTGTGTACTCTTTGACCAACTCTTCCGCGTGGTCAATCCTCACAACCTTCTCCGCCGCCATTTGTGCGGCGAATGCGCCCTCACCCTAACCCTCTCCCAGGTCTCGATACGCTTCGCCACTCGACCACCGAGGGAGAGGGGGAAGCGCGGGTTATTTCACTACACCGCGATCATCCAAGAACTCGACAGGTTCTTTGTCCTTGCCATGCTCCCACATCAACGAGAAAAACCAGATGCCGCTTTCGCCGATCCAAAAGTCTGCGGGGGTGAAGGTCATGTTTGAGTCTATAGGCTTTTGGCCGCTTTCGGGAGTGTATTCCGCCTGCCAGCCGAAAATCTCTCCCTGCCAATGTTTACCAAGCGAATGAAGATGATTCGCAAAAGAACGGACTTCATTCAAGTCTGGAACCGCAAGCGGTAGGATGGGTTCATAACC
>JAJYOH010000455.1 GCA_021796315.1 Chloroflexota bacterium | reverse complement strand
TTTTAAAGCGAAATCACGAACAAACTTTTCCTGATTTGTAAAACGATAGATCAATTTCACGAATTCGCGCGCCGACTGCCAGACGTGTAAATCTTCAAATCGTTTTACGGTTGTCATCCCTTTCCTCGACCAGTTAGACCACTCAGACTATTTAGACCAATCAGACTACGCTTGTGCGAACGTATCAATTAAGAGTTTGAAATTCCCGCCGACCGGGTACAGGACCGGGCAGGTGCATCCGCGCTTTTTGTATTCCTCCACTTTTGCGCGCGCTTCTGCCGGAGTGCCCGATGCTGTAATTTTATGAACCAATTCGTCTGGGACGAGGTGCTTGGCCTTGTTGATCTGTTCCTTGGCGGCAGGCCAGCCGAGGATGGACTGGATTTCATTGATCACTTCCTGTGAAACGCCGGACGCCTTGGCGATATGTGGTTGCTGCGCGAGATACTGGCACAGCAATTCTTTGGTGTACTCAATGGCTTTATCGTGATCGGGATCTACGGAACAGACGATCAACTGTGGGCGGTCAAAATCACCCAACTTGCGGCCTGACTTCTTCAACCCCTTTTCGAGCAGTTCCAGCGCTTTGCCGTTGTATTCGGGTGGGACGCAGTAATTCATCACACAACCGTCTGCAATTTCACCGGCCATTTCCATCATCAAGTCGCCGGTCGCACCGATCATGATCGGGACGTTGCGCGGCTCACGTCGTCCATGCACCACGTCCAACTCAATGCCGTCCACGTGATGGAACTCGCCGTGAAATGTAACGTGTTCCATGTTCAACAACCGGCGCATCACCTCGATTGTCTCGCGCATGGCCAGCAAAGGTTTCTTTCGATCAATGCCGACGTTTTTTGCAAGTGGGTCCCACCACGCGCCGATGCCGCAGATGATCCGATTCGGAGCGAGATCGTCCAGCGTCAGGAAGGTGGCGGCCAACAGGCCGATGTTGCGCGTCCAGTTGTTGATCACGCCCGAACCGACTTTGATCCGCTGTGTGACCGCGGCGTAAGCCGCCATCGGGACGATTGCATCACGCACCAGTCGCGACTCAGCTTGCCAGACAGCTTCAAAGCCTTTCTCTTCCGCGTAGCGGACGTAATCCAATCCATCGCGCAGATCGTGCGAATCTTGCAGGTAGAGAGCAACGCGTTCAGCCATGGTTCCTCCGGTTTAAAGTTGCAAGTCTAAGGTTTAATGGTCGAAGAACCTTCAACTTTTAAACCTTCTAACTTTCTAACCAAATCAAGATCTTCAGGAAAGTCCAGATCGAGCGCGAGCGACGGCAGTTTCACAATTTCCAAACGCGCGTCGGCTTTCTTTGCTCGCTGACAATGTCGTCCAAAAGAGTCTTCGCCGAAATCGTACTCGATCAAGTCTGCCGGTGAGAGCAGCAATGCGTTTGTCCCTTTTTCGTGGCGGTCGGGAGCGATGACAACTACCGGCGGATCGTTTGCCTTTTCGATCAGGGCCAGGACATCCTCACGCGTCATCAATGGCAGATCGGCGGGGATGATCAGAACGCCGCGTGATGCATAAACCTGCGCCACCACAGTTGCGCGCTTGAGGGCAGTGTTCAGATGCGGGGCGCCGTCTTCCTGGACGGTGCGCGCTCCCAGGTCCCGCGCGAGCGCCAGTGCGGATGAGTCCCGGCTGACGACCAGCACCTGTTCAACTTCCTTCAAATCGATCAACGTTCTTAAAGTTCGTTCGAGCAAAAGCCGGTTGAGGTCTGCCCGTTCATCATCTGTCAGTGTGCCTGCTAATCGCGACTTGCCGCGTCGCAAGGGTTTTACGGGAACGATTGCCCAAAGTGTCATGAGTTGCTTCCCACAAAGTTTAGCACATCTTCCGCCAATCGCTTTCGATCATCCGATGTTTTCATCAACGTATCAGTGACGAAAGCCCGCATGTTTAAACGCCGAACATCTGCTTCCAGTTGCGAATCGATTTTGTCCAAAACATATCCGTTAGCTAGATCACGATATTGTTCGGCGACGGCCAATGCAGACGGCTGGATGCCAAGTTCATCGAACATCTTTGCAGCAGGACCTTTGACAGCTTGCCCTCCGATGATGGGCGACACCGCCACAACTTGCTTCGCTTCCATTTCGGATCTGATGCCGGGCACCGCTAAAATGGGCGCGATGCTCACCCACGGGTTGGACGGGCAGATGACGATCACTTCGGCCTGCTCAATCGCTTCGACAACGCCTGGAGCGGCTTTCGCTTCTTCGACTCCGTCAAAGCGAAAGCCTTTGACGCGCGGCTCGCAATGACGATGGACAAAATATTCCTGGAATGTAAGTTCACCCTGATCGGTATTCACGATGGTTCTAATGGGATTATCGCTCATTGGGATTACAGCGTGATTAATTCCCCACGCTTTGCAAAAACCACGCGTGACCTGCGAAAGCGTTTCGCCAGCCTTCAAACGCCGTGTACGCTCGATGTGCGTGGCAAAATCCTGGTCGCCGAGTCTGAACCAGGTTGGCCCGCCAAGCTTTTCGATGTTTGAAATAGTTTGCCAGGTTTCGCCCGCGCGTCCCCAGCCGGTTTCGGGATTTGCCAGTCCGCCCAATGTGTAACAGACCGTATCGAGGTCAGGACAGATATATAAGCCGAGATGCTCGAAGTCGTCGCCAGTGTTGACGATGATGGTCAGGTTTCCGGGCCGAAGGATTTGGGCGAGTCCGTGTGCGAGTTTCGCGCCACCGACACCGCCTGCGAGCGCGGTGATTTTCATAAATAAACTGAAATTTGATTCAGTGGTTTTAATTCTTTTTCTTTTGTCAGCTCGTTTGCCTGCCCAACAATGAACATTGCCTGCGGTTCCCAGTTTTCAGGTAAATCCAAAGCCGTTTGTATTTCATGGGTTGCATAAAGCGGCCAGCAGATCCAATTTGCGCCAAGTCCTTCGGCCTGCGCCGCCAGCAAAATATTCATCCCGGCCAGCGCGGTGGATTGGATGTTCATGATGGTTTCTTCGGGCGTGTCCACGCGGATATCTGTCACGTCGCGGCAAAGCAGGATCAAAACCGGCGCTCCTTGGATGCGCCGCAGAGAACGACTTGTGCGTGATTCAATCTCGGATGTCGGCGCGCCTTCGGCTTGCATGTCCGCGCGCATTTTTGTCGTCAGCGCAATGCCGAGCCGCGTTTTGATGTCCGGATTTTTGATGATGACGAATCTCCATGGCTGAAGATTATGCGCCGACGGTGCAAAGGTCGCGGTGGTGAGAATACGCTCGATAACGGAGTCCGGTATTGGGTCCGGTTTGAAGCGGCGGATCGAGCGCCGCGAGCGCAGGAAATCGTGCGCGGAATTCATCCGTGCGCGTCAACTTTTAATGGTTCGACTTTATAGATTACGCGCGGCTGCGCCGGATTATGCGCCGGATAATTTGGGTTGCCGTGATACTTCATGTTGAGGAGGTCGATGTGCTCTTCGGCATTTTTGTTCGTGAACTCAACGATCTTGCCGCGGATTTGTATATAGCGATATGGATTTTTAGGATCCGCAATGCACAAAGCCACGCTGGGGCGGTTGCGCATATTTTTGTCCTTCAAGCGTCCCGTTGCCGAATTGATGAGAATGTGATTGCCATCTGTGTTGAACCAGACGGGCGTGACTTGTGGCGTGCCATCCGACATGGTGGTAGCAAGATAGACGAAAGCCTTCGTCTCGTCTTTGAGCAGGTCTTGATGTGATTCGGGAATGGTTTTCATGTTTTTCCTCGGGGGTTGTTTTTAGTGAGTGTAACAAAGCCTCGTAAGATTTTCATTAGTATTTGATGTGGATTTTATGTCAGCCAAGACGCTTGCCGAGAAATTCCATTGTTCTTTCCCATGCCAAAGCTGCGGCTCGCGGATTGAATTCGGGACGGTCGTTTTCAAAGAACCAATGATGCGTATTGAGGTATGTAAAGAAGGCAGCTTCTTTGCCCGCGGTCTTGAGAATTTTCTCCAGTCTCTTTTTGCCTGATTCCGTGACATATTCATCTGTCTCTGCAAAATGACCGAGGAATGCTGAACGCGTGGATGCGTATTCTCCGCCGCGCGTCCCGTAGAAAAGGACAGTTGCAGCAATAGCTTTCGGTTTTTCTTCTGTCAGCCATAACGACCAAAATGCGCCCATTGAAAATCCCATGACTGCAATAGGCATTTTAAGAATTTCGGTTTGCAGTTGTTTTAGTCCGCTTAGGATTTTTTTCGAGGCGGCATCTCGTTTTACGGTCTCGCTAAGTTTTTCTGCCTCGGCAATCGTTTTGGCGGCTTTGCCCTCATAAAGGTCAACGGCAAGAACGGTGTAACCTTCATCGGTCAGTTTGTCGCACAGATTCTTGAAGAAGTCATTGAGTCCCCACCAGGCGTGGAGAACCAGTATGCCGCCGCGCGGCGTGGATTTTGGTTTTACCAGATAATCGCTCATGGCAGATTCCTTTCTATCTAAACAAGTCTTGGTCTTTCGGACGGATTAACTCTTTCAACGATCCTTCACGAAGCGGATATGGAAATCCACGCACGTGGACGGCGGGTGTGCCCTCGGCAGCTTGTCCCATGACGAGCGATGCAGCCGCGGCGAGTTCATCCGCCACGCCGACTTGTGTGACGCGCAGGGTGTAGCCGAATAGATCCTTCCAGCCGCGTTCATCAATGACGGCAGGAATTCCACTAAGCCCAATACAAACTCCTTCTGTTCCAATGCGCCAGGCGCGGCCGTGTGAGTCGATGATCATCACGCCAATTTCCTTGCCAGTAGATTTTTCTATTTCGTCTCGAATATTTTTTGCGGATTGATCGGGGTTTTCCGGCAGAAGCAAAACGTATTCTTCGCCCCCCTCTTTCTCTCCCCCCAAATTCCTTGAATTTTGGGGGAGATGGAGGGGGGCCACGTTTGAATGGTCGATGCCAGCATTGGCGCATACAAATCCAAGTTTGTGCTCGACAATGATCGTTCCAACGCGCACACGCAAGACGTCGTTACTTTCCTGTAACATCAATTCAACCACGCGCGAGTCCTTTTCGGTTTGGACGGCAAGCTCTTTGGCGCGTTCGCTTGGCGCGACCGTTGCAAGATTTACCATCCGTCCTTCGGCTTTGCTGACTTGATCTTTGTGGATTATCAATCGCCGACTCCGGTCAGCGCTGACAATTTGCCCGGGC
>JAJYOH010000038.1 GCA_021796315.1 Chloroflexota bacterium | reverse complement strand
CTGTTCCGCAAACGGGACAACGCGTGGCGGTATCGGAAAGCCGCGTTCCGCAAGTGGGGCAGACCTGGGTTTTTTGGGAAGTAGGTTCGGGTGTCATACGGGCGAAAATTATACCATGCAGGTCAAATGGGCAGGCTGCGCTTATCCGGCGGTGTGCACGCAAAGGTTGTCAGTGACTTTATGGAACCAGAGCAAACCGCCAAAAACGGGCGAAAAACAGCCGTAATTTGCCGTTCGCGCCATAGAATTGCAAATTTGGCAAGAAATTACCTGACATGTTTTGCGTGCACACAATTAAAGGCTCTCCGGGGTTTGCCGTGATTCTGTACACGGATTCCACAGAATCTCACGGAACAGCCTTTTAAAAAATCCGCGTTGATCTGTGTCCGTCCGTGTAATCCGTGTTCAAAAGGTTTAATCACGGCGATTCCCAATGAGCCAAATTAAAAATGATTCGATTTATGGTAACACAACATCACCGGCCTTTTGAGCCGGTGATCCTCAATATGTCATTGCGAGCGCACTTCCCTGCACTTGCACGCAGGGCAAGTGTGCGAAGCAATCTCCCCGCCGAAACAGGGGATTGCTTCGGGGTAGAACGCCCTCGCAATGACACTATCTTATTCGGCTTTTGCTTCTTCAGCAGGAGCTTCTTCTTTTTTCTTGCCGCGCGGCTTCCTGGCTTTTTCTTCCGGCTCGGCCGCTCCGCCCTCTGCGGATTCGCCTTCGCGATGGACGATAATCTTGACTTCAGGAACCAGATCAATCGTCAGGCGCACGTGGGCCTTGAACTCGCCCAGCTCGCGGATCGGCTGCATATCGATCTGTTGGCGCTTGACTTCATACTTGGTCTGCTCGACAATAGCAGCAGCCACATCCTGCGTGGTGATGGACCCGTACAGTTTTCCCGTCTCGCCCGCTTTGGCGGCAAAGGTCAAAGTGATGCCATTGACGTGCTCGGCCAAATCTTTGAGTTCGCTGTTAAGCTTGGCGCGCTGCACCTCGCCTTGTGAGCGGACTTTCTCGGCGGTCTTCATGGCCCCGGGCGTGGCAAGCACGGCCAATTTTTGCGGGAGCAGGAAGTTGCGGCCAAATCCATCGGCGACTTTTTTCACGTCACCGGCGCGGCCTAATTTGTAAACGTCCTTGATCAATAATACTTTCATTTCGTTCAAGCCCTTTCTGGCTGGGGGTGGTACGCCGCAAAAAACGCGGCGCTTCGGCCTCGCTTTGCGATGGCCTGCGAGCGAAGGGTACTACGCTCAACGGGCGAAGATTGTACCAGATGCTTCGGTTCTTGCCAACCTTGCCGACAACGGGTAAGATAAAGGCATGGATCGCTGGCCTATCAATCCCCGCCGCATATTTGTCTTCGTGGGCATTTTAGTGCTCATCCTGATGGTTATGGATTTCAACGCACGTCTGGAAGAATTGAATCGCTTGAAAAAACAATCAGAAGTGATGAGCGTGCAGGTAACGCAGGGAATGCAAACCCAGCTGGCTTTACAAACCCAGGTCGCGTACGCCACGTCAGATCAGGCGGTGCAGGACTGGGCTTACGGCGAGGGACATTATGCCCAGCCCGGCGATCAGCCGGTCGCCCCGGTTGGTCAACCAGGCGTGCCGCCCATCGTCTCTGTCGAGCCGACACCCATCCCAACTCCGCTGCCAAACTGGCAAGTCTGGTTGAATCTTTTCTTTGGCAATCAATAACACTTCCCCATTTTTGATTTCAGAACGACTGGCGCTTTTCCCCGATTCGACTCGCGTCCGCGATAATGAATTAACCATCGCAGGACACAGCCTCGCATCTCTCGCGGACGAATACGGGACTCCGTTATATATTTATGACCGCGCCACCCTCGACTCTTCCACCGTTGAATACAAAGGCGCGTTGAAGGAATTTTATCCCGCCGCATCTGACATCACGTACGCGGGCAAGGCTTTTCTATGCAAAGCCATCGCTGAATGGACACAAACTCATAACTTATACGTAGACTGCACCGGCGAAGGCGAAATCGCCATTGCACTGGCGGGCGGTGTGCCACGCGAAAAAATATTGGTACATGGCGTAAACAAATCCATCCAAGACCTGCAATCCGCGATTCAAAACTCAGGAATTATTGTCGTTGATAATCTTACAGAGTTAAAGAATTTGGAGTCCGACAGCTTGCTGTCGAGAATGCGGAAGCAAGCTCCTGCACTCCAAATCTGGCTGCGACTGCAGCCCGGCATTGCCGTCCATACCCATCACGTTCACACGCAGACGGGTCAGCATGACAGCAAATTCGGGATGACATCCGAAGAAATCCTGCAAGCAATTGAATTTTGCAGACTAAATAACCTGCCTTTGAACGGCATCCATTTTCATCAAGGCTCGAACTTCCGCGACCCGGAGCCGTTGATCCCGGCGATTGACCTGGCTTTGGATCTGGTCAAACAAATTAACTTTGCAGGCGAATGGCATTTTTGTCCGGGCGGAGGCTGGGGCGTGGCATATCATGAAGATGAGCTGCCCAATCCATCCATTGAAAATTATGTGCGCGGCATTGCCGAAGCTGTGGTCGAAGGCTGCCGGCAGCGCGGACTAAGTTTGCCGCATTTACACCTTGAGCCGGGACGCAGTCTGATCGCGCGCGCGGGAGTCGCCATTTATCGCGTCGGCGCGATCAAACGGCGCGGTGAAAGAACCTGGTTATTAATCGATGGCGGCATGGCCGACAACCCGCGGCACGCGCTGTACGATGCAAAATATTCCTGTTTAACGGTGGCCGGTTTGGGTCGGGAAATGAACGAGCGCGTTTCCATCGCGGGACCATTTTGCGAATCGGGCGATGCTCTTATTGAAAACTTGTTAATGCCAAAGCTCGAAGAGGGTGAATTGATCGCGATCCCGGTCAGCGGGGCATATCACTTAAGCATGTCTAGCAATTACAACGGCGCGCGTCGCCCAGCGGTGGTGTGGCTCGAGGAAAGCTGCGCCCGGCTTATCGTCCAGAGAGAGACAACAGACGATTTGACTCGCCGCGATTTAATTTAGTTCGGGGGACATCGCCAGAAACGCCTCGACCACCTGGGGGTCGAAACACTTCCCGGAATTTTCTTTTATATATTCGATCGTCTTTTCTTTCGGCCAGGCCTTGCGATAAGGACGGTCAGATGTCAACGCGTCCCAAACATCCACGATGGCAAAGATGCGCGCACTCAATGGGATCTGCTCCCTTTTCAATCCGCGCGGATAACCGGTACCATCCCAATGCTCGTGATGACAGAACGGGATGTCAAGCGCAGGCTTTAGAAACGATATGGATGAAAGCATGTCATAGGCATATTGAGGATGGAGATGTATTATCTGCAATTCGCTTTCGGTAAGAGGTCCGGTTTTGTTAAGAATGGCATCTGGAATAGCCATCTTGCCGATATCATGCAAGGTTGCGCCGCGCCGGACTTGAATGAGTTCATCGTCACTCAGCCCCATATTCCGGGCAAGTTGAACGGTCAGTTCGATCACACGACGCGTGTGACCTTCTGTTAATTCATCGCGCAACTCAAGCGCACGCGCCCAACCTGTGAGAGTATTGTCATATGCCAGGGCCAATTCGTCAGCATGTTGAAGTGTCTGCTCGTGGAAAGCGGCGCGCTGAAGAGCGCTCCCGGCGATTTCAGCGACGGCGGTCAACAGGCGAATATCTGTATTGGAAAATTTACGATATTCATCAGACCAAATATGAAAAACACCAATGATTTGCTCGTTGGCACGCAGCGGCAGAGAGACACCGCTGTGAACATTTTTTAAACGCTCTGCTTCGCCGGGAAGAATGATGGAAAAAGGATCAACTTGTAAATCTTCAGTAATGTAGATTTGTCCGGTTTCGACCACATGCCCGGTAATGCCCTGACTAAGAGAATGACGCAAAATCATCTCAACCGGCAATTCGCTTTTCTGGTCGCTATTTATGGAATACCAACCCGATGAGATTAGATCGCCAGTCTTCGGCTCCAAAAGAAAGATCGAAGCGTGCGTACCGCGAATAAGCATCAAAGCTTGATGCGCCAAAATGGGAATCATCTCATCAACACTGGACGCAGTTCGCAGGGCAGTTGAAACTTCCACCAATGCCTCTAATTCATCAGTGCGATGGCGGATGGTTTCGAATAGGCGTGCATTCTCAATGATCCCACCGGCATGTCCGGCCATGGCTTGCGCGAGGCGGATATCCGCCAGTGTAAACTCGCGCGGCTGGCGGCTCTCCCAAATTTCAGCAACGCCGATCAAATTTCCATGCGCCATGATCGGAACAAATAACATGGATTTGACTCCATAATCGACAAACTGCTTACGCTCACCCTCAGACAAATCGCCATTGTCGGCTTGCAGCGTAAGGACCCGCCCTGCCAGCATGTGCCTCATGATGGATGGAAAATCTTTTGTGGAATAAACGGTTCCAATATCTGAATTTCTTTCCGACAGGATGGCATCCTGCGCCCAATATTCTGCCAGCACAGTCAACCTGGCATTTGGCTGATCTATGGAAATGATGTAGCAACTCGTTGCGTTTAGTCCTTCGGTCATGTGATGCGCGAGCGTCCGCAAAAGCGCGGACGAATCCATCAAACTGGCGGACATATCCTGCGAGGCGGCATACAAACGTCCGATCTCGGTGGCCCTGGCTTGTGTCTGAGCATAGACCTGTTCCAGAGCGCGCAATAAATAAGTAGATGAAATTAATATTGCGATGCTCAACACGAGGAAAACAATGGACCCGCTCATCCACGAACTGGCGCTGGCGGCATTAAGCTGACGATCCGCCGGAATAACGATCACCTGTGCAACCGTCAGCCAGCCAACAGCAAACAAGGTCAATAAACTTATTCCAAGGGCGAAAAGACTGTATCGCAGATCAAACAAAATGGCAGTGAATATGACAAATGCAAACAGGAAGATGCGGCCATCGCCGCTCAGGGCGGTGAGATATAAACCAACAACGCCGATCAAATAAAGAACGAAAAGTAGCAAACCGGCCCGCAGTTCATATCTCAACTTTCGATTGAATGTGATGAACGTCAACAGAACTGTTACCCCCACGTAAACAGCGATGACCGATGCGGCGATCGCCAGCGGATTTTTATGAATATTCAATTCCCGGTTGTAGGTTCTGACCACATTGTTGATGCCGCTGACCAGGAGAATCAACCAGACAGTAAAAATACCGCGCAGGATCCCATCCAGGACGCGCATACGCCATTCTTTAATGCCCTGAGCAGAGAAACGGTCTGCCGCTTGCAGAGAACGATCAGCCAAAAGCAACATCAGAATCCAGTGCTCCTGCTAAAACACCTGCGGATAAATTTGTTCCGATAATTATCAGACTCTCATCTTCGGCTCTTATAATATTTGGCGCCGGATAGCCGTCTCATTGCGCCTCTATCCTAGTTCTTATGTACCATAAATCAAACCTTCGGGGAAGCATATCCTAAGCAGGCAAAGGAAATGTTTCCTGTATCTTATCGAATGTACGCATTGATCACGCCTCAATTTGTTGTTGCCATGTGATGTAAAGTAAAATAGGCACATTGTTTCGCAAATCTCTGAACGACCAAAGGGTCGCTCTTAACGATGAAGCTATTCAGGAGACCCGCCATCCATGCACGCCCTCATTAACAAGTTCCGCCTATACTGGCCTCTTATCAAAAGTTCACAGACTGGCTTGCTGCTTGCCACCGGCATTGCCGGATACCTCAGTGCGGGGACAAGGATCACACTTCCGATTTCGTTCGGCATCTCAGCCAGTCTCTTCCTCGCCATCAGCGGTTCGACCATCATGAATATGTGGTATGACCATGACATCGATGCAAAAATGAAGCGTACACACAAACGTCCCGCCGCATCTGGCGAGTTGAACCGACAGGAAGTTTTCCGCGTTGGAATGGCAGTCTCGATCATCGGCGTTGGTTGGTCCCTGGTGATCGCACCGCTTTATGGACTGGTCGTCTTCGCCGGCTGGTTCTTTGATGTGGTCGTGTACACGTTTTGGCTCAAACGCCGCACCGCGTGGAGCATTCTGTGGGGCGGGATTTCCGGCGCAATGCCGATTCTGGCTGGACACGTACTGGCCGTCGGGCGCATCGAGTTGGTCGGCATTCTGCTGGCGCTCGCCATCCTTTTCTGGATCCCCACCCACACGCTGACCTTCTCCATCAAGTTCCTCGACGATTACAATAACGCGGGCGTGCCAACTTTTCCATCCACGTACGGCGAAACATTTACGCGTGCCATGATCGCCGTTTCGTCCGTGCTGGCTTCGTTTGCCATCGGTTGGGCCAGTGTGCTGATCGGAATCGGCGCGGGTTATCTGCGCCTGATCGCGGTGCTGACCGCGGGTTTGCTGCTGTTGGCTTTCGCCACCTTCCGCGTGCAGTCTGAGCAAGTCAACTTTGGCCTATTCAAATACGCTTCACTATACATGCTCAGTTCGATGATCATTCTGGCAATGCGCGCATTCTAAATTTATGAAGATGTCCGCGCTCGACCGCGTTCTACTTCTCGGCACCGGCCTGCTGGCCGCCTATCAAATCGTTGTCGGCATTGACAATTTAAGTTCCACGCCCATCACCGCTTACACCATCGGTTTCGGAGTTTTACTTTTATCGTCGCTCCTGCTTTTCATCCTCGGCTTCAGCGCGCTGGACAATTCGATCGTGATCATCATCTCGACCATCATTCCGCTCAGCATTTCAACCGGCCTGATCTGGGAACACCTCGCTTCTTACCGGACCTTTTACCTGATCTTCGCCATCATCGGATTCGCGGCTGTTATCTTGACCCGTTCGATTCAAACGTCCACCAACCTGCGGACAATCATCCTCGCAATCGTCCATGGAATTTCCGGCCTGATTATCTTCCTGCTCCCGATCCTCCTGTCGGTCTACAGGCGGACAAGCCCAGACTTCGCACTAGTTGGCGTGGGCGGCGCATTGATGGGTCTGGAGGGTTTAATACTTTCGTTCTCAAAATTCCAATTCCTTATTTCCAAAGAAACCATGCGCCGCTTCCTACCATGGCTTTTGCTCATCACGACCTTTTGTTTCGTGGCGGGCTTCAAGCTTGGATAAAGTCTAAATAACGGCGACCCGCTTACAGTTAGAAAAGAAGCGATAAAAAAATCGGATGCACTCTTCAGCGCATCCGATTTTTTATTTCCATAACTGCCAAGTCAAATTGATTATTTTCTGACGCTGTTCTGGCGTCAAATCTGCGAACGGAGAATTCGCGTCCACCGTATCGCGGTTTTCCACGATCAAAACTTTTGCATCCTTGCTGAATGTGTGAGAATGCCATGCACCGCGCTTGACGTTGTAAAGTTGAAAGGGCTGCATATCCACCGCATAAACCTGGGTGACAGTCTCATCGCCCTCACCCAAAAATAAAATGCAATGACCGGCCAGAAGTACAAAGACTTCATCGGTCTCGATATGTTTTTGCATACAATTTATCTTTTCAGGCAAAAGCTCGGGTGTGTAATTCATCAAAGCCACGCGCCACGCCTGGTAATCAATTAAAGGTTTGTAATCGGGTCCATTATGCTCACGAACTTCGAGCAGAGATGCCGGAATGTTATTACCCATACAATCTCCTAAAAAAAGACCTGCGCAGAGCAAGATTTGTATCATCCCCTTTGCGGGGAAACTCATGCTAAAAAATACGACCCGCTTTGCGCGGGTCGGAGTGCCGAGGGTGAGATTTGAACTCACGACCAAGGGCTTATGAGTCCCCTGCTCTGCCACTGAGCTACCTCGGCGTTGTGGTTAGAGCGCCGCAAATATTACTATGGGAAAAGGCATTTGTCAACACGAGCATTGCAGCGGGTATAATTATGAAAAGGAAAACGAATGAAAGTTCTTGTCTTGGAACGCGGCACCAAAGAACGCACCTTGATCCAAAACGCGCTGGGCAAAGCCGGGCACTATGTGATTCTGAGCGACAGCGCGGAACAGGCCTGGCGCCTGCTCGAGGCTGGCGAGGCCCGCTTCGTTATCCTGGACGGTGAGGCGGACGACGTTAAGAAGACCGCCCTTATCCAGCGGACGCGCGCTTCGAACCTGCCGCCCATCTATTTTCTGGCGCTGACATCGAGCGAGGATGACTCCGTTGAAGCGGACGACACTTTGCATAAACCGCTCTCAAGCTCGGAACTCAAGGCGCGCGTCATGATCGGACAGCGTTTTCTATCCCTCGGCGACAGCTTATCTCAGGCGCGTGACCAGATCGAAAACATGGCAATGTACGATACGATGACCGGCATGATGAATCGCAACGCCTTCTATCGCACTGCACAGGCGGAACTTGAGCGTGCCCGCCGCGCGTCATCTTCACTCAGCCTGATCGCGTTGGACATCGATAACTTTAAAGTTCTAAATGAAAGATATGGGATCGAGATGGGAGATAGAGCGCTCAAGACCATCTCACAAACCATCCGCGAGAAAAGCCGTCCGTACGATTGCATTGGCCGCTGGTCAGGCGACGAGTTTGTGATCGCCCTGCCCAATGTGGTTGGGCCAGACGCGGAAAAAGTCACAGACCGCATCATCAAGGGAATTCGATCCACGCGCATTAGCTTTAAAGATGACACCGTGAATGTCGCTGTCAGCGCAGGGATCGCCTCTGTAACGCGGATCACGCCGTCGGCGGAGATCGAACCGCTTATCGATCAAGCGCGGCAAGCCATGTCGCGTGCCAGGGAAGCAGGCGGGAATCAGATCTTTCTCACTTTCGTCTAGAACAACCAGTCCGCTCATCCAAATGAGCGGACACTTTTTTATCATGGACAGCCAAAAGTTGGATGGTACAATCAGCGGGTTTCCGGGAGACCTTACCCCTAATTAAATCCGGGAACAGGAGACAGAATGACAGAACAAAAAAAAGTGGACGACGGACAGGTTGTATCCATGCACTACACCCTGCACGTCAACGGACAGGTACTTGATTCATCCGAAGGCGGCGAGCCGCTGCAATTTATCCAGGGTATGGGACATATCATCCCCGGTTTGGAACACGAATTGTACGAGATGAAAATCGGCGACAGCAAAAAGGTGATCGTCGCCGCCAAAGACGGTTACGGTGAAATTGACACAGAAGCTTATATGGATGTGCCGCGCGATTCATTCCCCACCGATGTGCCCCTCGAGATCGGAACCGAACTGGAATTGCGCGATCAATCCGACCACCCGGTATATGCCCGCATCGAAACGATCAGCGAAGAAAATGTCCGACTGAACATGAACCATCCGCTGGCTGGCAAGGAACTGCATTTCAATGTCAAGATCGCAGACCTGCGCGCGGCCACCGAAGAAGAAGTTTCGCACGGCCACGTTCACAGCCGCGAACACGATCACTAAAAGATTTATCCGCGAATTACACGAAGAGTACGAACAAAGCCAACTTTGCAAGGTCGGCTTTGTTTTTTAAAGACTCAACGCAAAGACACAAAACCGCCAAGATTTTTTCTTTTGCGTCTTGGCGGCCTTGCGTTAAATTTTTTATAGTGGTTGGATTTTCATCAAAAGGCAAATTGAAAAATCAACAAAGCTATCATCCCCGCCAAAATTGTGAGCAGGGTATTCTTTGTCCACAGCGCAACGAGCACGGCGACCAATCCAGCCATCCAGCGATGATTTCCCAGACTGAGATCAAGAGTATTATTCGGCATCAGGACATTGGGGAAAATGATGGCCGACAAAACCGCAGGCGGGACAAATCGCAACGCGCGATGCACGATTTGTGGAATCTCAAAGCGGCCAAATAAATAAATGAATGAAAAGCGCATTCCAAAGGTCAGCAAACCGCCGAGCAAAAATACCAGCCAGATGTTCATCAATTTTCCTTTTTTCCTTCCGCTAATCTTCGCGAATTCGCACGAAATTTCGAAGATAATTCGTGGTGATTAGCGTAAATTCACGGACAAGAGTCTATTTGCGATTCTCCAGGATCGTCCCGACCAGGATTCCAACGAACGCGGCGAGAATGAGTCCGAGTTTGAACGGCAAGGCGAATGCCAACAAAGCCACCGCTCCCGCCGACAATGCCGCGGCGATAACCGGAAAATCTTTTAGCACCGGCATGACCATCGCAATGAAAGTCAACGGCAGGGCAAAATCCAGCGGCCATGATTCTGGGATCGCTGTGCCGAGGAAAATTCCGAGCGCGCTGCTGGCTTGCCATGTTGTCCACAGCGAAAGTCCCGCGCCGAGAAAGAACCAATGGCTCGCAGGTTTGACTCCATCTTCTTCATAATGGATAATGGTCGCGGCGTAACATTCATCCGTTAAAAAATATGCAAGAAAAACTTTCCACTTCATCGGCAGATGTTCGATGTATTCCGCGGCCGAGGCGCTGTACAACATATGACGCAGATTTACAACCGCGATGGTCAACACGATAACGAATCCCGGCGCAGCTTCGTGGATCAATTGCGCCGCCACAAATTGGGACGATCCGGCAAAAACGATGGACGACATCATTTGCGCGGAGGCCGCTGAAAGTCCGGATTTGAGCGCGAGCGCGCCGTAGATCAATCCAAATGGAAAGACACCAATCAAAAGCGGGAATTCTGCTCGAACTCCCGCCCAGAACATGGACGATTTTTGATTCATAATCTCCTAATGGGGCAACGGGATACCTGCGTAGTTTTGCAAAGTCATCTCGATGAACATGTTGCGGATGATCGACTCCAACACGCTCTTGATGCGCGTCCGTTCATTGGACGGGCGATTCATCGGGTTGAACGTAATGGGCTTCCCTAATTTTACCTGGCGCAAAACCGGATGCACAGCCAACGGATAGAACTGCAATGCTTTTTGGGTACGCTCAAAATACAACTCACCGAGACGCGCAAAGCCTTTCATGAACGGTCCCATTTTACATTGTTCATCCAGCGGCTGGGACGGATCTTCGGGGAAGATCAACAGGTTTCTACCCTGCAGCAAATAATCCACGCTGATGCGATAAGTCTCCAGTAAATGCTCATCATGCCAGACAGGGACGCAATCAACAGAGCGCAAAAGTCGAACGGAAATTTGAGAGAGCGCCCGCGCCATAAACATACTCAGTATTGGAGGCATGTGCAATTGCGGTCGAATAAAATCCTTATTCAAATAAGCAGCGGCTTTATCCCACTCTAACATGTCGGCGACCACCCACGGATACAAACGCATCGGCAAAGACGAGACCACCGCGATCGGTCCCAGCGCCAGGGCATGGTTCGACACAAAAACGACCGGTCCGATTTTGGGTAAATTTTCAGCGCCAGCCAACTCCCCACCCCAGATCGTTGCATCCAGCATTCCTGCCAAACCACGATAGAGAGTGTCGCCCGACATACCAGCCTCCATATCATTTGGTGCGTGCTTGCTCACCATTAATATAACGAAAAAGGCGGCAGAAAGCTACATTCAATACTTCATGATAAATCTACCAGGGCCCGCAAACCGAGCATATAAGAATGCCAGCCCAGGCCGGTTATTTTGCCTTTACACACCGCCGAGATCAAAGACTTGTGACGGAAGTCTTCGCGTGCATACACATTCGAGAGATGCACCTCGACCACCGGGATTTGAATCGCGCTGATCGCATCGCGCAACGCCACCGAGGTGTGGGTGTATCCGCCGGGATTGAATACCACGCCGTCCGCCCACGTGCGCGCATCGTGCAACGCGTCGATTAGCGCGCCTTCATGATTCGATTGCAGGCATCTTATTTCCACACCCAATTCTTTTCCGAGCGCGATCAATTTTGTATTGATGCCATCCAGCGTCATCGAGCCGTAGACTTCCGGTTCGCGCGTGCCAAGCAAATTCAAATTGGGGCCGTGCAAGATCAAAACTTTCATTAGTCGCCTAACTTGGACCAGACATCATCGACAACTTTCTTCGCCACGAATTACACAAATTTCACGAAGAATTTTAAAACATTCGCGCTAATTCGCGGAATCCGTGGCCGGAATTTTTCCGAAGAAGTTTATCCTGTTTTTTTAGATGTCAGTGCAATATGCCAGACCGACTGTTCCGGGACCGGTGTGTGTTCCAATCGCAGGGCTGACTGCAGACAAAATCGACTCAACCGCACTCAGCTTTTTTGTAGCAGCTTCCAGAACCAATTTAGCATTTTCTACGGCATTGGCTTCCAGCGTCGCCAAACGAATGTTCGACTTTCCAGCGCACTTTTCCGCGACCAATTCGATCACTCTTTCATGCGCTTTTTTCGTTGTGCGGACACTATCGACAGAATCCACCTTTCCATCTTTGATGGTCAGGATCGGCTTCACATTCAACACCGAGCCGAGGAATCTTTGCGCGCCTCCAATGCGTCCGCCGCGATGCAGGAACTCAAGTGTCTCCACCGCAAAATAGACGCCGGTGTTTGGCCGGACTTTTTCCGCCAGCTTCTGGCAATCCGCCAACGACGCCCCATCGGCCGCGGCGCGCGCCAGCGCCATGGCTTGAAATCCCAATGCCATGCCGACATTTTCACTATCGAACAAGGCAATTTTATCTTTGGCCGAGGCTAATTCTTCGCGCGCCTGCCTGGCAGAATCCAACGTACCGGAAAGTTTATCCGAAATAAAAACTCCCATCACGTCATATCCGCGCTCGAGCAGGTCAGCGAACGCTTTGTGCATCCCCGCCGGCGTGGCTTGCGATGTCGACGGCATAACTTTGGAATCAGCCAGTCGTGTATAGAATTCCGCGGGCTTGATCGTCACCCCATCAAAATATGTTTCCTCTCCCCAGATAACAGACAAAGGCACAACCGTGATGTTCAATTTTTTACATATATCATCAGGAATGTATGCGGTGCTATCTGTGACAACTGCTGTTTTAGACATGTTCTCTCCTTGGCAAAAGTTTAACTATGTTAACCCCCCAACTCTGTCTTTGGTTTCATTTATCCAAAACCATTTCCAAATCCGTCACATCAACCAACTCGACTTTTCCGATTTCGACTGGCAGCGCAAAACGGATGGCCTTCGCATTTTTCTTTTTGTCCACGCGCATGGCGCGGATGATTTCCTCGCGCGGCATTTCTTTTGGAATTTGGATGGGCAATCCCAGCGCTGACAGCGACTCAGCCACCGCTTCAGACAACCCTTTGGCGGCCACCGTCAAACGTTCCGCGAATTTCGCCTCGGCCACCATCCCAATCGCCACGGCTTCGCCGTGACGCAGTTCAAACTTGCTGACAAGCTCCACCGCGTGCCCGACAGTGTGTCCAAGATTCAGCGCCGCGCGGAATCCCTTCTCGTACGGGTCGTCCTCGACGATTTTGATCTTCACCGCCATCGCCCGTTTGACGATTTCTCCCAGATGATCCTTTACCCAATTCAATCCACGCGAGCACAAGTGAAATAACTCGGGGTCAGAGATGATGCCATGTTTGACCACTTCCGCCATACCTGAAATTAATTCCGCATCAGGCAAAGTTTTCAGAAATTCAACATCCGCCAAAACCAGTTTCGGCGGATGGAACGCGCCAATTAAATTTTTTCCCTCCGGCAGATCGAATCCCGTTTTGCCGCCCAACGAAGAATCAACCATCGCCAATAAAGTTGTCGGCACACCGATCCAGTCGATTCCGCGCATGTAAGTGGACGCGGCAAATCCGGCCATGTCGCCGATCACGCCGCCGCCCAGCGCGATGACCGTGCTTTTGCGGTCGAGTCCATTTTCAAGAAAAGCCTTCCACAAGCGGGAAATCGTTTCAAGGTTTTTATGATCCTCGCCAGCAGGCACGATCGCATGTTTCGGTTCAAAGCCAGATGTCCGCAAAATCGATCCCATTTTTTCAAGATGAAACTTCGCCACGTTTTCATCGGTCACGATGATCGAATTTGAGTAGGACAAATTGGCAATTTGTCCCACAATAACATCGTACTCCCCCATCGCAGATAAATGATGCCGCCCAAGCAGGGTTTGAATTTCGCATGAAATTTGCCCGACGCTTTTCCCATCCACATGAATTTTCAACGGAAAAGAATCATAATGTTCGGCGCGCCCATCGAGATATGAAGCAAGTTTTGTTTTCAAATCTCCCGCCAAAAGCGGCCGCTCGTTGGGATCGTTTTTCAGCCTTTCAATCAACGTGGAAAATTCAGCGGCAAGCAAAATCACTTTGCCATGCTTCTCGATCAACTCACGATTTTCTTCTCGCAACAACGCGCCACCGCCAAGCGCGACAACACTTTCTCTTTCATTGACAATTTGCTTCAAAGCTTCGATTTCCAACTCCCGGACTTTTTCCATGCCCTGTTCTTCCACAATTTTCGGAATCAACTCTCCCGCATTTTCTTCAATGCGTTGATCCGAATCAACAAATTGCAAATCAAGATCGCGGGCAAGATTTTTGCCGATGGTAGATTTTCCTGAGCCAGAAGGCCCGTATAAAAAAATATGAGTCATAATTCTCCATCCGTCATTGCGAGCCCGAAGGGCGAAGCAATCCCAAAATTGTGAGGAGATTGCTTCGGGCTGGTTTCGATACGGGCTTCGTCCTACTCAACCATCGCCCTCGCAATGACGAAATACTTTTATTC
Source organism: Chloroflexota bacterium (assembly GCA_021796315.1). The sequence continues at coordinate 5,786 of JAJYOH010000038.1, read as the reverse complement.
CCAAAAAATGTGGGGCGTGTTATCCATCTGCAAATCTTCGAGTGTTGTCTTTCGCAACGATTCAAATCGCGGCAGCATTTCATTCATCGAATCGCCGCCAAGTTTTTCGATCAATGCATCCGCCAAAACAAACGCGACCATTGATTCCAAAATCGGCACGGCACGCGGCACGGGGCAAAAATCGGAGCGTTCATATTTTGTCGGAGATTCTTTCCCGCTTGCAAAATCAACGGTTTGCTGCGGCATCAATGTTGTTGCAATCGGTTTCATCGCCGCACGGATCACGATCGGCTGCCCGTTCGAAATTCCGCCTTCGATCCCGCCGGCGCGGTTGGTTGTGCGTTGAAGGTTTAACGTTGAAGGTTGAAGGCTGATCGCATCGTGCGCCTGTGTTCCAACAATTTTCGCGTTCGCAAACGCATCGCCAAACTCCACGCCTTTGATGGCCTGTACACTCATCACCGCCGCTGCAAGTTTCGCTTCGAGCCGCCGATCCCATTGCACAAAACTTCCAAGCCCCACCGGAACATTCAGCACGACGATTTCCAGCACGCCGCCCAACGTATCTTTTGCACGGATAATTTCTTCGATTCGATTCCGCATTTTTTCAGCCGCGACTTCATCCGGGCAGCGGACATCGTTCTCTTCCGCCGCTTCAAAGCGGACCTGATAATTGCTTCCGTTTAATTCAGCTTCGATTTCACCGATGGATTTCACGTACCCGCCGACAATGATTCCGAATTGTGAAAGAAAATGTTTGCAGATCGCGCCCGCCGCGACTCGCATGGTTGTCTCGCGGGCTGAGGCACGTTCCAACGCGGGGCGCAAATCTTTATATCCATATTTCACCGCGCCCGTTAAATCCGCGTGGCCCGGGCGTGGAGCCGTCATCGGTTCAATGGCTTTGCCTTTCCATTTAACATGGTCATCGTTTTGAACAAGCAAAGCAATCGGCGCGCCGGTGGTTTGACCGTCCATCACGCCGCCCAGAATCTGCACGGCATCCTTTTCGATCTTCATCCGTCCGCCCGAGCCAAAACCTTTTTGACGGCGAGCCAGCTCAAGGTCAATGATGGATGCGTTGAGTTTTAATCCAGCGGGTATGCCGTCCAGAATGGCATTCAATGATGGGCCGTGAGATTCGCCAGCAGTTAAAAATCGAAGCATAGTTTCTCCGTTAATGGTGGTCTCGATACAGGCTTCGCCCTACTCGACCACCGAGTCAAACAAAACATTTCTTGATGGATTATGACCTGTCCAGAGTTCAAACGCAAGCGCGGCCTGCTCGATCAACATGCCGAGACCGGTCGTTGCGAATAATCCTTGCGCGCGCGCATCTTTTATCAATTTCGTCTCGCGCGGGTTGTAGACCAGATCATAAATCATTGTGCGCGATGAAAGAGAAATATTTTCAGGCAATGGTGATCGATCAATGTTCGGCGTCATGCCAACGGGAGTGGTGTTGACGATCAGTTGAAAGTTGGAAAGCTCGCCCTGAGCGAAGTCGAAGGGTTGGAATGTTTGAAGGTTGAGTTCGATTGCATTGGTATTTTTAAATTGCGATGCCAATTCCTGAGCTTGCTCGATTCGACGCGCGGCAATGGCGGCATTCCATCCGTCATTTGTCAAAGCATAAACCACTGCACGCGCAGAACCACCTGCGCCCAAAACCAACGTTCTTTTTTGGAATGCAGGAGCTTGATCCTGTAAATGCGACAGCAAGCTGTCGCACTCCATAGTTAGAAATCTTTTTAGATCAGATAAAAACCCCGGCGCGTCAGTATTATCACCAATGAGTTTTTCATCGCGCAAGTAAATTGTATTGACCGCGCCGATAGTTTGAGCAGTGGACGTCAATTCATCGAGCAATGGAATCACATTTTGTTTGTGCGGGATGGTGACGTTGAGGCCGTGAATTTCTTTTGCGCGGACACAAGCAAGCAAATCTTTCAATCCCTGCTTATCATCCAGGTGAATGGGAAATAGAGAATAGTCGCCATCCAATCCGCAGGCTTTCAAAGCGGCGGTGTGGATTTTGGGCGAGAGGGAATGTCCAAGCGGATAACCGATCAGGCCAAGTTTGAAGGTTTGAAAGTTTGAAGGTTGCATGTTTAACGTAGAGTTTCGAGAACCAGGAAAAAATTTGGAAAGGTCTTCGACACGCAAGATGGATTCTCAATTGTCACGCCATCGAAACGCAGACCGATGAGGGAAAATGCCATTGCCATGCGATGGTCATTGTAGGTCTGAACGCTGGATGGTTTGAGCGTTTGGCACGGATAAATCGTCATGCCATCTTTGTGTTCGTCAACTTGGATGCCGAGACGTTTGAGTTCAGCACATGTCGCAGAAACTCTGTCGGTTTCTTTGACCCTCGCTGATGCGATACCCCGGATACGGGTCGGGGAAGAAGCGAACGGCGCAATTGCCGCGAGAGTTTGGGCGGTGTCGGGGATGTCACGCATGTTGACGTCTATGCCCATTAAAGATTGGCTGCTGGTGACTTCGATAAAATCGTCTCCTTCCTTTATTGAGCATCCCATCTGTTGAAGAATGTCGAGGAAAGCAATGTCGCCTTGTTTTGATTTGCGCGAGATGTTTTCGACTCGAACGGTCCCGCCGCAGATGGCAGGCGCGGCAAAAAAGTAGGAAGCGGCGGAGGCGTCGGACTCTATGGAATATGTGTTGCGTGTTGCGTGTTGCGTGTTGCGTAATTCGTAATTCATAATTGGGACTCTGAAAGATTGATATGCGTTTCGTTGAATTTCAACACCAAAATCCTGCATAATGGAAATGGTCATGTCCACGTAGGGTTTGGAATTAAGGCCAGTGGTGAGTTCGATTTCGATGGGAGATTTTACATAAGGAGCGACCATCAACAAGGCGGATAAAAATTGCGATGAAATATCGCCCGCTATTTGAGTCTTTCCGCCAGGCAAACCAAAAGCGTGTATTTTTACAGGGAGACAAACTGGCGCCTTCTGCCTTCTGCCTTCTGCATTCTGCATTGCTTCAATATTTGCGCCGAGTTGAGTCAGTGAATCCACCAAATCCCCTATTGGTCTTTCTCTCATGCGCGGCTCGCCATCCAAAATATATTCGCCGTGACCGAGCGTGAGAAACGCAGACAGAAATCTCGCCGCCGTGCCAGCGTTGCCGATGAAAAGTTCTGCTTTGTTGGAAGGGATTTTTCCGCCGAGGCCGGTGACCGTCATTTCGTGATTGGCTTCATCGAGTTGGACATCGAAGCCGAGGGTTTGCAAAGCTTTGGCAAAGTAACACGAATCATCGGAGAACAAAGCATTGGTCAAATGCGTGGTTCCGCTGGCAAGAGACGCGATTAGCAGGGCGCGGTTGGTCAGCGACTTGGAGCCGGGCACGCGGACAGTGGCGGAGAGGGGATGAGAGATGGGGGCGATTTTCATAATGGAAGAAGGAAGATTTTTGTTGCGTGTTCCGTAATTCGTGATGCGTAATTCGAAAATACTTTGTTGGTCGAGTAGCGAGCGTATCGAGACCAACTTGTAACATGAAAACAAAATATTACTTGAAACGTGGTGGTCTCGATACGACACTCGCTATCGCTCGTGTCTACTCGATCACCAAATTATTGAATGAACATTTGATACTTTCTCTGCGCTTCGTTCAAAACTGATTCGAGTTTGGCGAAGTCGTTTGATGATAAAGCAGATTCGATTTCTGCCAGTTGACTTTGCAAACCATGCAAAGCGTTCAAAACATTCTCGCGATTGGATTGTAATACACCCAGCATCATGGACGATGGTGTCCCAGCCAAGCGGCTTGTGGATTTAAACCCGGAGCCGACAAAAGAAGTCACATCGTTCGGCGTGGAAAGCACGAGCGCAGATGAAATCAAAAACGGCAAATGGCTCGTGGATGCAAGAATACGATCATGTTCAGCCGCATCGAGAATAGTTACTTTTGCGCCCACCGCTTCGATGATTTGCTTGGCGGCAGATAAAGCGCGCGGCGTGGTTCGTTCAAGCGGCGTCAACAGAAACGGTGCGGCATAAAATAATGTTCGTTCTGCATTTGCCAGCGAAAGTTTTTCTTTTCCGCAAATCGGATGTCCGCCGATGGGATCGAATCGTTCGGGCAAACATGCCATCGATTCAACAATCAACTTTTTCGTTGAACCCAAATCCATCACGATGCAAGAGTTGGATGTGAATGTTGGCAACTGTTCAAGCAGAGTCAAAATCGCGGGGACAGGCGCGGACAAAATAACGAGGTCCGCTTCGGGCAAAAGTTTGGCGGGATCGCTGTCAGCGCGGTCAACGATATTTTGGGACAGAGCCAGCTCGAGCGCGGAATGATTCGGATCGATCCCCAAAAGGGCGGCGCATTTTCCTTTCAACGCCAGCGCCAGCGAGCCGCCCATCAATCCCAATCCGACGATTGCGATTTTTGAATCTGCAAGTTTAAAGTCAGGCTTGTCCATTTTATTTTTTATGCCCAACCCTGTTTCAAAGGCGCGTATTCACCTTGAACCGTCGCAAGCCTGCGTCCCATGATCTGCGCGATCTGCCCGACTTGCTTGACCATCTCGGCAAATTTTTCAGGCTTCAAAGATTGCTTGCCATCCGAGACAGCGTGCGCGGGATCAGGATGAACTTCGACGATGAGTCCATCCGCACCGGCGGCGACTGCGGCGCGTGAAATTGCGGCGACAAAATCCGCGTTGCCGGTGGCGTGTGACGGGTCAAGGATCACCGGCAGATGAGTCAAATTTTTCAAAACGGGAATCGCATTGATATCGGTGGTGTTGCGCGTGGCAGTTTCAAAAGTTCGAATGCCGCGCTCACATAACATCACACGCTGGTTTCCCCCGGCCAAAATATATTCGGCTGACATCAACAATTCTTCGATGGTCGCCGAAAGTCCTCGCTTCAACAAAACGCTGGTGCGCGTCTCGCCGATGGCGCGCAGGAGATTGAAGTTTTGCATGTTGCGCGCGCCGACCTGCAACACGTCAACATATTTCACCATCAAATCCACCTGCACCTGCGACATGATCTCGGCCACGATGGGCAGTCCGGTTTTCTCACGCGCTTCGGCCAGATATTCGAGACCTTCCTCGCCCAGACCTTGAAAAGAATACGGCGACGTGCGCGGCTTGAAGACTCCGCCGCGTAATGCGGACGCGCCCGCCTCTTTCACAGCGATAGCTGTTTCCGTTATCTGTGAGCGACTCTCCACTGAACACGGTCCCGCGATGACGACGACCTCATCCCCGCCAACCAGGAATCCGTCCAAAGATAAAACAGAATTTTCTGGATGAAATTGCCGCGAGGCCAGTTTATAAGGCTGCGTGATTCGCTGGACAATGTCCACGCCATCGAGTCCCTCGAACCGTTCGAGAGGAATATTATGCGTCTCGCCGATGGCGCCGATGATCGTCGCTTCGACTCCCTGCGAGAGGTGGACATTTAGTCCCGCGTCCTTGACATGTTCGATGACGTGTTCCACTTGCTGTGGGGTGGCATTGGCTTTCATTATGATCATCATGGTTTCTCTCCTAAAAAATATATGTTTACTGGTCAAAGGTCGAAAGTCGAAGGTCACAGATTGACTTTTGACCTTTGACTTTCGACGTGGTTATTGTGCGGCAACCAAGTCGGGTCTTAGCTTCACCGCATCGCGTAAATAAACGTGTGTGATTTCATTCTGCGGCGTCTCTGTATTCCAATGGACGAGCACGCGAATGACTCTTCGCAAACTGCCCGGCACGGGGATTTCGCGGGCACACATCATCGGGACGAGTC
>JAJYOH010000454.1 GCA_021796315.1 Chloroflexota bacterium | reverse complement strand
CGGGGCGATTAAGCGTCAGGGTCAGCACCCCGTTTTCAGTTCCGGAAAGAAGCGTGGTCATAATCCTCCCTGGCGGCGCGGCCGCCAGGATAAAAAAAAGACCGGGCTATGCGCCCGGTCCATCCAAGAAATCGTCGTCGGCGCCTTCGTCATCGTCGTCATCGCCATCGAATTCATACTCGACATGTTCGCTGTCGAGATAAACCCACAAAAGCAAAACATGTCCGTCAGGCGTTTCAACATTTCGAGCGGCGAGAATGGGCGCAGTTTCCTCGAGTCCCATATCATTGCGGTAATGCAAATGAATGGGTTCCTTGCTGTTCCAGGCGCGATGGCAGCGCTCGACCAGCGCGTGTCCGTTGAAAGTACGCAGGCGTGTCAATGCGGGAATCAGTACGCTCGGGCTTTCGTTCAGCCCCATTGCCCAGCCATCGTTAACCTGTTCAAAGATCGGCGGTGGGCCTTCGATAATAGTGATTTTATCGTCCATAGAACGGGAATATACCACAAAAGCGTTAGAGCGACCTTACGATTGCGTTGACCAGCCCTGGGCCGCGATAAATAAGCCCGGTGTAAATTTGGATAAGCGTTGCGCCCATATCCAATCTTCGTTTGGCATCAGTGGGATTCATGATGCCGCCCACGCTGACGATGGGGATTTGACCGTTCACACGCTTGACCGCCTTTTGCAAAATCGCTTCGCTCCTGACTTTGAGCGGGGCGCCGCTTAATCCGCCGCTTTCATTCTGATGGCTCGATTGCAATCCTGCGCGCGCCAAAGTTGTGTTGGCGGTGATGATGCCATCCATATGCGTCTGCACAATGACATCCACCGCGTCATCGAGTTCCTTGTCGGTCAGGTCGGGGGCAATCTTGACCAGTAACGGCAATCGGCGTTTGAGCGGCACTTGCTCGAGCAGACGCTGTTGATGAAGCTGGGTCAGCAATCCTTCGAGGGCTGTGCGTCTTTGAAGGCGGCGCAGGCCGACAGTGTTGGGCGAACTGACATTGATCGTCAGGTAATCTGCATAGGGCGCAAAATTCTGGAGCAAAGCCAAATAATCCAGCACAGCTTCTTCGTTTGGCGTGTCTTTGTTTTTGCCCAGATTGATGCCAACGACGGTGGGCAATCTCCGGCGCGAACGTGCGTTTGGGCGCTGCAATAATTTTGTGCGCAAGGCCGGGTTGAATTGCATCTGGACGAATTCGGCGCCGCGGCTGGGAAATCCCATGCGGTTGATGATGGCTTCATCTTCCAGCAGGCGGAAAACGCGTGGAGATGGATTGCCCGGCTGAGGTCGGGGTGTGACCGTGCCAATTTCGATGTGACCGAATCCCAGGGCGGCCAATCCGCGCATGGCCACGGCGTCTTTGTCATATCCTGCCGCCAGCCCGACAGGATTTTCGAAATCCAAACCAAAGGCATGGACCGGTTTCTGCGGTACAGAATACAAAACGCGCAAAATCGCATTGATGGGCTGAAGGCCGCCAATCCGCATCAATTGCAGAGTTAGATGATGAGCAGATTCGGGGTCGAGGCGAAAAAGAAGAGGGCGAAGAATTTTATACATTGTTTCAATCAATTTTCCAATACCGACGAACAGCTTGTCCATCTTTATATTCTGTCATCATGGCACTTTCAATATCGAATTCAAAAAGGACATATCGCTCGGCCGGATTATACGGCGCAATTCTTACGGCGAGTGCGCGCAATTCTGGATCGTTGATAAATTTTGCCCTGCCTGTGACGATAAATTCTCCGCTTTCGCCACTCGTGTCTGTCACCGAGCAGTGCACAGAATAACGGTCATCGCGGCGGAAATCGTGTCCCTTCGGTGAAGTAGGTTCCATGAAAGCAAAGAAGTGACCTTCGCCAATGATCGGCGTGAAAGGATGGACACGCGGCGAGCCATCTTTACGAATCGTGGCAAGATAAGCGACCTTGTTATGCAGGCGCGCTTTTCCAAATTCAGCAATTTCGGGGGATTCGGATTCGAAGGTCTTCCAACTCATTGTATATTCCTATTGCCAGATTTCAGGAATCTTTTGCTAAAAAAGAATACGCCGTATAAAGCGGCGACTAACTGAAAAGTGTCAATGCACAATTAGAAATGAATCTAAACTAATAGAACACAGTACAAGACGAGAATGATTTTATCTGGAAGAACATTTTATGGTTTTACTTTATGGATCGCAATATACCGCTTGCATTCCAACGCGTATTTTCCTGCGCGCTCCTGCAATTCCGGCAAGATCGTAAAATCGCCCTTCAAAAGATCCGCGCCGTATTCCACCAGTTGCTGGTTTTTCTTCTTGAGAACAACCTCGAGCTTGCTTTCTTCCATCCTGACAGCCAGAAAAGCTGCATCGGGTGTGGGCGCTTTTTCTACGCCCCGCTCGACGAGCAGCCATTCCAACGTGGATTGTTTTTCGTCGGGATGGTTTACGTCGGAAATCGTCAGCCAGGGAGCGCTGCCGATTTCGTAGGTCAGGCCAAGTTCAGTGGTAGCGTTTTGGAATCGGACGACGCAACCTCGTTTTTGGTAAGTGGTTTCGATCTTCTTGAATCCATATTTGGTTTCAAGCCCGCGAAATGTCCTGTCGATAATCTTCTCGAACTCTGATTTTTTCATGGCTGGCTTCGCTTTCAAGATGGAATTATAAATAATTCAAGTTGCTACTTACCACAAGGATTCAACGCAAAGTCGCAAAGAGAAATAAAAAAAACTTGGCGTCTGCGCGGCTTTGCGTTAAGCGTTTTCGTTGAATTCGCTACCGAAATTTGAAGGTGGCGGCTTGGGTTAAATAAATAACCAAGTAGGTTATACCACTTTCCTGCGCAGAATCCATCGAGACTCAGGCCTTTGGAAATGGCATTTTCAATGTCAGGCATGCGCCGCGCAACCCACAAAGAGCGCAAAGATTTCCATTGCTCCTGGCGTACTTTGTGTTCTTTGCGTAAAAAATTTCCATACCCAGCACAAAAAATCCTTTGCCCGGCGTGATGGATGTGGTAAAACAAGGCCAACTTTCTTTGGAGGTCATCATGAACTATAAACTTGCATTCATCGGTTTTGGAAACGTAGCGCGTTCGCTCGCTCGTCTTCTGCTTGGCAAGCAGACTGCGCTCAAGCGAAAATACCACATTACTTTTTCCGTGACCGGCATTGCAACCGGACGGCACGGATTCGCTGTCAACCCGGATGGACTTGATCTCAATCAAGCGCTTGAATTGGTGGAAGGCGGACAATCCATCTCGCCACTTTCGACTTTCCAGACCCAAGACTCTCTTGCAGTTATTCAACATTCCAAAGCCGATGTCATGTTCGAGAACAGCCCCGTCAACACGGCCACCGGTCAGCCCGCCATTGACCACATCCGCGCCGCGCTCAACCTGAACATGCACGCCATCACCGCCAATAAAGGGCCGGTCGTACACGCTTATCGTGAACTGATGGAACTGGCGAAATCAAAAGGCAGGGTCTTCCGCCACGAGTCGACTGTGTTGGGCGGCGCGCCGGTCTTCTCTGTTTTTCGTGAGGCCTTCCCTGCGGCAGAACTGCATGGCTTCAAAGGTATTATCAACGCGACGACGAATATTATTTTGTCTCGAATGGAACGCGGCGAGACCTTCGACCAGGCCGTCAAGTTTTGCCAGTCCATCGGTGTGGCCGAGACCGATCCGGCCAACGATGTGGACGGTTGGGACGCGGCCATCAAGGTCGCGGCGCTGGTGACAGTATTGATGGACACGCCCTTCACGCCTCAGCAGGTGAATCCCGCCGGCATCCGCGGCGTCACACCCGAAATGATCGCACAGGCAAAAGTTGACGGGAAACGCTGGAAGCTGGTTGCGTCCGCCCAACGAAACGGCGACACGATCACAGCGCGGGTCGAGCCGGAACTTGTCGATCCGTCATCGCCGTTGTACGGCATGATGGATTCGTCCACCGGCCTGGCCTTTGAAACGGACGTCCTGCCGTTTTATTCGATCACTGTTTCCGAAAGCCCCAACATGAAGGGCGGCCCGCAGGAAACGGCCTACGGTTTGTTTGCGGATTTTGTCAACATAGCTTCATAGGAAACAAAATGTCCATAACACAAAAACGCGTACTTGATTATCTCGATGAATGGCACGGATACATTCCGCGTTTCCAGAATCTTTCGGCGGACGAACAAGCTGGCTTCTTGAAAGCACAGGGCTATGCTTCCTTGCATGATATTCTCGCCCACATCACAGCCTGGTTCGAAGAGACATTGGTGATCGCCATCGCGGCTGTCGAGGAAACAGACAGACCGTCGAAAAAGCATGATTTTGATGCCTTCAATGCCGAAGCAGTGGCGCGTGCCAGGGCCTGGACCGATGCCGAGATGTTCGCGCGTTTTGAAGAATACCGCCGGAAATTAGTGGATTTTGTGAAAGCATACCCCGAAGCCATCACTAAAAATAAACGCGTGCGCAATTGGTTGTATGGCGTGATCATCCATCACGCCGCGGAGCATGGTATCGGCGCGGCCCGCTTCCAAACGCTGGATATTTTACAGAACGATTGGGCCGAATATGTCCCGGCGTTTCAATCGTCCCCGCCCGAAAAGCAAGCAGAGTTCTTGAAGAATCAAGGCTTCATGCGTTTCCGCGATATTGTGGCGCATGTCATTGCATGGTGGGAAGATGGGATCGACACAATCAATGCCATCTCAAAAGATCCTGACTATCGACATTCAGAGATGGACATCGATGCTTATAATGCTGAAGCCATTGCGATATTTGGCAAATTGGACGAAGCTGAAGTTTGGAGAAAGTTTGAATCCGTCCGCAAGAGTCTAATGGAACTGGCTATCAATCTCCCCGATGCGATCTTCAATCAGGAACATGTCCAGGAGTGGTTGAAGGCCGACGTGATCGAACATTATTACGAGCACGCGTTGTAGGGATTTCGCTCATCACTCCGCTGACCGTCCGTTTTTCTTCCGCACGTAGAGTAGTTTTTCTACGTGAGCGACAACTTGGTTTTGCTCGTCCACCACATCCACTGTAAACGTGGGCTCGATCTTTTTACTTTGATCCAACGCGGCGCGAATTTCATCCACGCGTTCCGGCGGAATGTGAAACGTCGCGGATACCCTGCCGCGTCCCGGACGTAAAAACTGAATGCAGGCGTCTTTGTCCCACCAATGAACTGACGATCT